>CAZZUX010000010.1:32738-52904 GCA_964657395.1 uncultured Ktedonobacteraceae bacterium | reverse complement strand
CGCCGCCTGCAGCAGCGCCCGCGGCTCCTGCTCAACCGGCAACGCCACCGCAGTAGTACCGCCACAAAGCTCGGCGAAGGATGATGCCTCTCCTTCGCCGAGCTTTGTCATCATTTGCGTTCGTGCCCTAACTGCAGGCGTAGACCCGCGCGGAAGGTGAACGGCAAAGATGGATAGCCGATGGGGCCGATATGCTGGTCGCTTACCAGGTTATTCATCTGCGCGTAGACGGCCAGATAGGAGAGCGCCTGGAAACTACCTCCTACATCTACCTTGGCGTAAGCAGAGTCGAGATTCCGGTTCGGAAGCAGCAGCGAATTTCCGAAGTTGAGGTCTGAGCCAGCCAAGAAAGTCGAATCATCACTGCGGCTCGCGAAAGAGCCCTGCATGGTTGCGAATAGCTTCTTCTGCGTGTAGTTAATTCCTACAAATCCCACATGCGGCGCAGTGCGGAACGGCCGCGCACCTTCGAGTGGAGAGCTTGCGCCGATCGGCACATTGGGAAACAGAGGGTTCGTGCTCGGTCCGACAGCGCTGGATGAGAAGGACTTTTGTACGACTGGATCGTTGTAGGTGTAACCGCCGCGAATGAATAAACGTGAAGTGATTTGCGACTGCAACTGGGTTTCTACGCCCTGCGCCCTGTAGGCCAGAGTGTTGACGTCGGCGCCTCCGAAAATATTATCGATGGCTGTCACGACTGGCGCCGCTACTCCCAACTCGGCGAGCAACGGAGCACTTACAAATTCGATCTGGTTGCCGAATTCATTGTGGTAGTAAGTGACGGTTGCCAATAAGCGCTGGCTGAAGAAACTCTGCTCGACGCCACCGTCGTAGGTTCGGGAGGTCTCGCCTCCGATCGGTCGGATATTGAATTGAGTGGCGATGGCTGCTGCGCCGTTTTGCACCAATTGGTCGTGCAAGGAGTCAACCTGCGAAAAGATATCCGGTTCCTGCACACCCTTCGAGAAGTTGAAGGTCAGCTTGGTTCCGTGAGCGTAGCCGCTTCCCGGCCTGACCGGGTAGAATGCAACGCCGATTCTTGGCTCGCCGACGGTACCAAACAGTTGATTCTTTTCAATACCGCCGCCGATCGAATAGAAGAGCCGACTCTTGAAGAGATCACCCTGTAGCTCCCCAAGATAATCGTAATTGGATCGTTCCAAGTTGTAGTTGTAGAAAAAGGCAGCAGAACGGGCTTCTCCACGCTCGTCTTCATAACGGAAGCCAAGGAGTGCATTGAGATGCGGGGTGATCTGCAGGCTGCTTTGTGCGTAGAGTTGATCGCGATTGCTGGCTGATTCGGTTGCATTCGGATAGACACCGAAATCTGCGGGGCCATAATTCAGCAGCGCCTGTCCGACTGAGCTGTAGCCATTTGCGCCGCGTATGTCGGCCGCATTGCCGTAGTAGTTGCCGTCGATAAGGTTGCCGGCTGGATACCATTGCGTCGCCTGCTCCCGCTTGCGAGTCGACCCATACTGCACCGAATTGTGCCACTTCAAAGTGGTTTGCTGATCGATCAGTCCAGTGAAGTAGGTATCCTGATCTGCCTGCTTTCCATCATTTACCAAGCCATAGAAGTTATAAGCTCCCGGCAGTCCTACCGAGGAATTGGTGTTGTGACCAGTCACCCGAATCGTTGTTGAAGAGGTGAGCGCGTATCCGAGATTGAGAACTTCCATCAAGTTGCGATATTCATTTTGCGGCAGAGCGTTTGAGGATTCCAGGTAGGAAGCTCCGGCATAGTAATCGAGCTTGCTTTTGGCCCCGCCCACCTGTAACTCATTACGCCACGTATGAAAGTTGCCCGCATCCCCTTCGTAAAACAATGAAGGAAACGAGGTTGAACCCTCTGGAGTCTTGAGGCTGATAACCCCTGCCGATGCGTCTGATCCGTAGAGCACGGAATTGGGGCCGCGATAAATTTCCATCTGCGACACGCCGGTGGTCGATAGATTCGAATAATCGAATGTTCCGCCGATATCTTCAATCGGGGTGCCATCTAGGACCACGCGGTTGGATGTCGACGTCCCACCGCGCACGAACACTGAGGTGAGACCGCCATACATTCCGGTCTGCACGACAAATACACCCGGGGACTGGCGAAGTGCATCCGTAAGTAAAGCCTGGTTGCGAAAATCTGGACGCTGGATCACTGTCGTTGCTGCGCTCAACTGAGCTTGCGCAGTAGGTGTGCCTGTGGCCGTGACGACTACCTGCTGACGGACAGCTGCCGGCTCGAGCACAACGTTCTGTTCGTGGGAATCCAGTGTCCCTGCATAGAAGCTTTCACTGGTGAGTTGCCTGAAGGTATCGCTTGCAACCACCACGTAAAATCGGCCTTTTGAATTGTTCTGGATGGAGTAAGTGCCGTCATCCAGAGAGCGGGTGGAGGCGATAATTTTGCCTTTACTGATGAGTGTGATCGTGGCCCCACTGACTGGAGCTCCAAGTGGATCTGTCACTCGCCCTTCAACAACTGCAGCGTGGAGAGAAGTTGCCAGGGTCAGGAAAGACAAAAGGGCGAGCGGACGCCCGAGACATCGTTGAGAAATAAACATTGAATCCTCCGTTCCCCTCGGAACGCGGTTGAACAGCACTCGCGTGGGACCGGTCTCCTGACTTGCGAACCGCTCCTGTGACAGGAGCGAACCTGATAGCCTTCCCGGATCTGTTCCAGTGGCCGCTGACAGGTTCTCTTAAACGGAGGTTGCGCTTACAGTTGCGGGGCAGTGACGGATTTACACCGTCTTCCCGAGCATCCCATGCTGTTGTTGTGATCGTGTTGAGCAGCAATCGTGCATGAGCTGCAAAGATCCGGCGACTTGCACCCGGCTAGGACGTTTATAGCGAGAGTCATTCATGATGTCAAAAAAATCACCCAAGCTTCAACTCGCACGACGTATCAGGTTTTGTAGCAGAATAGGAGAATGTCGGGTGTTCGCATGGATAAGTGGCTTTGGGCGGCTCGCTTTTTCAAGACCCGTGAACAGGCGGCCAAAGCCTGCGATATGAATCGAGTCACTTCAAACGGGATAGCCGCCAAACCTTCGCGCGAAGTTCGTGTCGGCGATAAATTGAAGGTCAGAAACGAAGGCGGAGAATACGACATCGAAGTGGTGGTTCTCAGCCAGCAACGTGGGTCTGCTGCTGTTGCACAGACTTTTTATAGCGAGCCGGAAGCGAGCAAAGAGCGGCGTCGCAAAGCAGCGGAAGAACGCAGACTGATCCAGCTACAGGATGGTTTGCCTCCTCGCAGACCGTCAAAGAAAGATCGCCGTCTCATCCACAGCTTTCGCGGCGATTACTGATTTCCGATTCTCTTCGTTGTCAAAGATGACGAACGGACTGGTTTTGACGCATGATGGATGACGCAGTACGGCTGTGTCTTTCACGGCTGCGACAGCGCGCAGGAGATCATGATGAACGAAACTCGCCGGAAGCTTATGCAGGGGATTGGACTGGCAGCACTCAATGCAGCAGCACCCGCGCCCCTTCTGCGCGTCGCAAGTGCTTCCGAAGGATGTCCTTTCCATCTAGCCGTTATCAACGATGAGATCGACCAGGATTTTGAGAAAGCGTGCCGGATCGCGTCGCAGGATTTCGGACTTCACTACATAGAACTTCGTGGTATGTGGGACAAGAACATTACCGAGCTCACGCCGAAGCAGATCCATGATGCAAAAGCTATTCTGCGCGAACATAAGCTTCAGGTCACAGACATAGCCAGCCCTCTTTTCAAGACTGATTGGCCTGGTGCGCCTATCTCAAACCAGAGCGAGAAGCGCGACCAATTCCATGCCGCTTTCGACGCGAAAGCGCAGGATAAGCTTCTTGAACACTGCATCTCTCTCGCCAAGGAATTTGGTACAGATCGCATCCGGTGCTTCGACTTCTGGCGGCTGACTGATCAGACACCTTATCGCAGCGCGATCAACACCAGGCTGCAGGAAGCAGCAGTGCGATGTGAGAAAGACAAGATGATCCTGCTGCTGGAAAATGAAATGTCCTGCAACACGGCGACCGGAGGAGAATCTGCCGCCGTTCTCGCGGCGATCCCGAACAAGAACTTCATGCTGAACTGGGATCCCGGTAATGCCGCCGCACTTTTCAGCACCCCTTATCCCACCGGTTATGACTTACTCCCTAAAAACAGGATTGGTCATTGCCACTGTAAGGATGTGGTTGATAAAGCTGGTGGTAAGTACGAATGGGCGCCGGTTGGCAGCGGCGTGATTGACTGGCCGGGGCAACTGGCTGCTTTGAAGCGCGATGGCTTTCATCACGCACTCAGCCTGGAAACGCATTGGCGTGGCGCGGGCACACCTGAAGCCTCAACAAGAATAAGCTTTGAGGGTCTTAAAAAGACTCTCGCCAAAGCCGGCGTTTCCTGCTGAGTCTCTCCACTGCTTTGCGAACACTTACAGAAATAAACGGTGTTAATCAGGAACAATAATGATCAATCGGCGCGTATTTATAGACGGCGTGGTAAAAAGTGCCGCAGGACTAGCACTGGCGTCCACGGCAAAGAGCTACAGCCAGATACCTGGGGCTAACGACCGTCTTAACTTTGCGGTGTTCGGTCTGAATAGCCGCGCTGCTGCTCACCTTTCCGCCCTCAAGGCAAATCGGGATTCGGCACGCATTTCCCATGTCTGCGATGTAGACAGTGTGACTATGAAGAAGTATGCGGGCATGGTGAACCGCGAGTTAGGGTACACCCCGGCTACGGACAAGGACTTTCGCAATATTCTTCAGATAAAAGAGATCGACGCTATCACTATCGCCGCTCCTGACCACTGGCACACGCCTATGGCTATTGCAGGATTGCAGGCCGGTAAACATGTTTACGTCGAGAAACCGTGCAGCCACAATCCCGGGGAAGGTGTGATGCTGGTGCAGGCGCAGCGAAAGTACGGCAAGCAGGTCCAGATGGGCAACCAGCAGCGTTCCTCGCCCCATACCATCGAAGTAATCGACAAAATACACAATGGTTCCATTGGCCGGGCCTACTATGCCAAGGCCTGGTACAGCAACACACGCAAGTCCATTGGAATTGGCAAAGAGGCGCCGGTTCCTGAGCAGCTTGACTGGGATTTATGGCAAGGCCCTGCGCCGCGTCGCGCGTATCGTGACAATGTGCAGCCTTATAACTGGCATTGGTTTCGCCTCTATGGCACTGGCGAGGCACTGAATAACGGTACGCATGAAGTGGACGTCTGCCGCTGGGCGCTGGATGTGAACTATCCGAAGAGCGTAAGTGCTTCTGGCGGCCGCTACCAGTTTAAAGATGACTGGCAGTTCTATGACACGATGCTTACCAATTTCACTTACGAGGATAAGTTGCTCCAATGGGAAGGTAAGAGCTGCCAGGGCATGAAGTTTTACAACCGTGATCGTGGGTCCGTCATTATGGGAACGACGGGAACTGTCATTGTCGACCGGGATGGCTACGAAGTTTACGACCTTGCGGGTAAGAAGTTATCTGAATATAAGACGGGAACTCAGACTTCCTCGTCCGATTTACTAGGCAGTGACACCATGACTGACGCGCATTTCGCTAACTTCATCGCCGGCATCCGCAAAGGCGAAGAATTGAACGCGCCGGTAGCTGAAGGAAATGTAGCGGTCACCATGCTGCAGCTTTCCAATATAGCCTGGATAGTAGATCGTGAGCTGAAGATCGACCAGCAGGACGCAAGGATTCAGAAAGATCCGGAAGCCATGAAAATGTGGAATCGCGACTACGAAAAGGGTTGGGCACCTCACCTCTAGCCTTTTCCTTCTGCTGCCACGTTCGCACATATTCTGGAGGGAAAACTGTCATGACCGGTCTGAACCGTCGAACCTTTCTTCATTCTTCCGCAGTAATCGCTGTTGGCAGCGCGACGTCACTCCTGATTTCTGAGTGCATGGCTGCGACTGCCGCCAAGTCCTCCTATCCTTTTCGGCTTGGCCTGGCCAGCTACACCTTCCGGAACTTTCCGAGAATGAAGTTGATCTCGATGATGAAAGACTTACAACTGAGTGACCTGAACGCCAAGGATGTGAAGGACCATCTTCCTGCGGACCCAGGCGAGGAAGCGGCAGCATTGAAGGATTACGCAGCTGCTGGCATAAAACTTCATGCTGCTGGCACTATTTCGCTGGAAACCAGTGACGTTCAGGCGCTTAGAAGCAAGTTCGAGTATTGCAAGCGAGCCGGGATAGGCGTGATGGTTGCAGGTGATCCGACTCCTGAAAACCTGCCTGCTGTCGAGAAGCTCGTGAAAGAGTTCGATATACGACTTGCTATCCATAATCATGGTCCGGAAGATAAACTCTGGCACGCTCCATCGGACATTCTTCGAGCCGTGAACCAAATGGACAGACGGATCGGTTGCTGTATTGACGTGGGCCATACCGAACGTGCCGGTGAAGACGTTGTCAAGGCTATCCACGAAGCCGGTCCCAGGCTTTTCAATCTTCACATGAAGGATCTGACAAGCTTCGACAGCAAGGAAAGCCAGGTGCCTGTCGGACAAGGCAAGATGCCGATCCGAGAGATTTTCCGGGCCCTCCAGGCAATCGACTATCGCGGCTTTGTAGATCTCGAGTACGAGGTGCATCCCGAGGATCCATTCCCTGGCGTAAAGAGCAGCTTCGAATTCATGCGAGGTCTTCAAGCCTGATTGCACAAGACCAGAACGGTTTTTGATCGCATCCATAGGTACGATTAAGGCGGCTCCGAGATTCTTCCCCTTAGCATCCACTGCAAGTGGACTTGGGAAGGCGAGCGATTTGAACAGCTTCAGGCGGCAACAGGCAGATGCTTCCCATGCGCACGTTGCGGACAATCTTCCGCAGGAGTTGAAGTTCACAGCTCGTATGGGCGGCCCTTTGGCTTTAGGTGAACTGGGATGGATGTCCACTTACATCGTGGATGCCCTTATGATCGGCCGCCTCCCGCATTCTGCTCTTTCCATCTCGGCGTCTTCCCTGGGCAACACTATCTTTTATGCAATAGTTTTTTCCGTCATCCGGCTGATGACCGGGGTGGACACCCTGGTGGCCCAATATTACGGACGGAATGACAAAGAAAATTGCACGCACACGCTGGCACAATCACTCTGGTTGGTAATTGTTGGTACGCCGCTGGTGATGCTGCTCACCTGGGGTGTGGTGCCGATGCTCTCTCAGTTCGGCACTCCAGCCGACATTGTTGCGGAAACAAGTCGCTACCTGCATGCGCTCATCTGGTCGACGGCTCCCCTGCTCCTCTATATGGCGCTGCGCCGGTACTTGCAGGGGATGGACAGGGTGATCCTGATCATGGTCTCGCTGGTTACGTCCGCTGCAGTCAACCTGGTGGGTGACTGGGCTTTCCTTTATGGCCATCTCGGCTTCAAGCCGATGGGTATCGCAGGATCAGGCATCGCAACCTGCATCGTCCGCGTATATATGGCTGTCCTGCTGGTCGCGGGAACGTGGCTAAGTATGCGGAGCAACCGGCAGAACTTTACTTTGCCAATGCTGAGGCCGGACTTCTCAAGACTGCGCGTCCTGATGCGGATAGGATGGCCTTCATCCCTCGATAGCTTTACCGATCTTGGCGTGTCGACGTATATGTCCATTCTTTGTGCCCGCCTTGGCGCGCAGATGCTTGCAGCTCACCAGGTTGTTCTTGATCTTGACGCGGTTGTCTTCATGGTGCCTACGGGCATTTCGTACGCGACCCTGGTGCGGGTGGGCCAAAGTGCCGGAAGGAACAGCCTCGACCAAGTCCGCCGATCGGCCAAGGCTAGCCTGGTGCTTGCGATGAGTTTCATAGCCGTTGCTGCGTGCCTGTTCGCCGGTCTACCGCATCTGTGGGCTGGACTCTACACGAACGATCCGGCTGTCGTGATTGCGGCTGCGCCTATCTTTCTGATTTGCGGCGTGCTGCAGTTTGGAGATGCGGCGGGTGTCATTTTCCGCTCTGCACTTAGCGGAATTGGCGACACCAGAACTCCCATGATCATCAATGCCGGTTGGTATTGGGTGCTTGGAATGCCTTTTGCGTACTGGCTCACATTTTCAGACGGCCTGGGTGTTCGCGGATTATGGATCGGACGAGCTGTTGCTGCTTTAGGTTCCGGAATACATATCGGGTATGTTTGGTTCGCCCGTATGCGGCAGGCCAGCCAGGCTCCACAGCAGTCACGCCTCACAGTCATTTCAGCTATGCAGCCTACGCGTAGTTCCTACCTCACGTTTTGACGGGCGTCCCGTTTCCTAATACCGGCATCTTAGCGTGCGGACGGTACTAACCGGGCCCGATTCGCACGACCCGGATTACCTTCCTGAAGCAGACCCTGTTACGTCTCAGAGTCAGAGCGGCGAGCATGGCCTGTCAGTCTATTCAGGAGCAGCCAGATGACTCAACGTATGGAAGGACCAAGTCAGTTCTTCATCAGAGAATACAAGTGGATCCAGCGCCCGCTCGTACTCACCGCCGCAATTGTGCTCGCATCGCCGATAGCTTTCGGCCAGTTCCGATCCTCCATCCAAGGCACCGTTTCGGATAGTACTGGAGCAGTTGTTCCCGGCGCGACGGTCACTTTGACCGATATTGGAACGGCAAAGGTGTTAACCAGCACTACCTCTGCCGCCGGTCTGTACAACTTCAACGCTCTGCCGCCGGACCACTTTTCTCTCACCGTAGACAAGAGTGGCTTCAAGAAGAAGATACTGAATGATGTCCAATTGATTCCAGAGCAGGCCAATTCTGTGAATGTGCAGTTGGACTTAGGCGATGCAGCCTCGCAGACCGTGACAGTTTCCGGCAGTGACTCACCAGCTCTTGATACAGAAACGGCTTCAGTAAATGGTGTGGTGAGTGGCAATGAGATTCAGCACCTGCCCTCATTTGGCCGCGATGTTTTTCAATTGACGCAGCTTGCGCCTGGCTCATTCGGAGATGGAGCACGTGCCGGAGGAGGAGCAACCAACAATCTGCCCGGCAGTACAGGCCCTGGTGGCAGTGCGTCCTCGGCAGGCATTTTCCAAACGGAAAATGGCCCGCAGATCACTGCGAACGGTGGACAGAATAACGCAAATGGCATCAGCGTAGATGGCATCAGCACGACCAGTGCGGTTTGGGGCGGCACAAGTGTCATCACGCCTTCAGAAGATTCAGTCGGTGACGTCAAGATTGTCTCTAACAGCTACGACGCAGAGAATGGCCGTTTCAGCGGAGCCCAGATCCAGGTCACGACCAAGGCAGGCAGCAATGACTTCCACGGAAGTGCGTTCTTCAAGGCGGACCGGCCGGGTTTGAATGCGTATCAGCGCTACAACGGCCCGGACTCGGATACTGCTGGAACTCCTGCACAAAGAAGTTTATTGCGGGACGAAGATCGTTTTAACCAGTTCGGCGGCAGTTTAGGTGGACCTATCTGGAAGAACAAGGTCTTCGCCTTCTTTAACTACGAGACACTGCGCAATAATACGACGACTACGGGAACAGGCTGGTATGAGACGGCCGCTTTCGACAAGCTTGCGCCCGCCGGCAGTATAGCGAATACCTATCTCACCTTTCCCGGGTCGGGAGTAAGCGCGGTTGGACAGATTAGTGCGAATTGCGGCGACATCGGCCTTGCAGAAGGCTCGCAATGCCGTACGATACCAGGCCAGGGGTTGGATATCGGTTCCCCGCTTACCAACGGCCTCCACAAGCAGGACCTTACTTACCTTAGTCCAGGGAGCCCCGGGGTAGGAAACGGGCTGGATGGTGTCGCGGACATCGCTGAATACACCACCGCCGACCCCAGCGAGATAACTGAAGCGCAGTACAACGGTCGAGTCGACGCAGATGTTACCAGCAATGACCGAATTACTTTCACCATCTACTGGGTCACGGATGACAAGACGAGCTACCAGGGGCCCGTACGTGTCTACAACCTGTATAACCATTCCGGAATTAATGATGCCTTCGCCGGGATATGGAATCACACTTTCTCGCCGACCCTGTTGAACGAAGCACGCGTCAATGCGGCAGGTTTCCGCTGGAATGAGGTCACTACCAACCCGCAAGTCCCATTCGGACTCGCTGCTGCGTCCATTCCTAACATCGGGTCGCTGAATTCTGCCAATCCTCTACAGTATTTCGGGGCTCCGGGACCCAGCATTTACAACCAGTGGACCTATAGCTACGACGATATAGCTACCAAGGTTGCCGGACGGCATACAATTAAGTTCGGCGGAGGGGTGACACGCCTCTACTATCTCAACGATGCGCCCTACAATGCACGGCCGAACTTTTCCTTCTACAACGTGTGGGATTTTTTGAATGATGCGCCCGAAGCTGAGGGCGGAACCTTCAATCCACTCACAGGTACACCCACGGACAATCGCCAGGATGAACGCTCTGATCTGTACGGATTTTTCGTGCAGGATGATTTCAAGCTTCGCCCGAATCTTACTGTCAACCTGGGATTGCGCTACTCGTACTTTGGACCGCTGTCATCCAAGCAAAACAATCTCAACGTGGTATTTCTCGGTTCCGGCGTAAATACCTTTACCAACCTTTCCATTCGTCGGGGCGGCAACCTGTACCAGGCGCAGAAAGGAAACTTCGGACCCGAGTTTGGTTTCGCATGGAGCCCGATGCGAGACCAGGGCAAGCTTGTGCTGCGTGGCGGGTTCGGTATGAACTATAACCAGGAAGAGATTGCAATCTCATCCAACGGGGGTAACAATCCTCCGTCCATTATCAGCCCGAACTTCACAAGCACTTCTCCGACACAGATCAATCCGGACATCCTGTACGCGTTGCCGAGTAATCCAAAGTCCCTTTTCGGCTATCCGGCTAATCCAGCAGCAATCCAGAGTTTCAATGCAAACAATCTACCAACGACAGGCTCGACGGCTGTCACTGCATTCCCTGCTTCGGTGCCGACTGAATACACTTATCACTATTCGCTGGATACCCAATATGATCTTGGCCGGCAATGGGTAGCGAGTCTTGGCTACAGTGCGAGTACTGGCAAGCACCTCATCCACCAATACAACGCAAATGCCATAGGTGCGGTCGAGGGTATTCCGCTGAATGCCACGGTGAATAGTGTCGCCACGTTCGGCAACGAAGGCTATTCCAACTACAACGCTTTGCTTGCAGGGTTAAAGCACCAGTTTGCGCATTCTTTCCTGCTTGACACTCAGTACACATGGGCAAAGACGATGGACGACGGTTCACAGCCGTATTATGAAGATCCGTATCCTTACAATCCGCGGCTTGCCTATGGCCGCTCCGATAACAACGTAGGGCAGGCGTTCAAGATTTATGGTCTCTGGCAGCCTGTTCTTTTCCATGGCAACAACCTGGCCGAGAAACTAGCCGGTGGCTGGTCACTAAGTGGAATCTTCAACCTGCACAGTGGTTTTCCATGGACTCCGGTTTATAACAACATCACCAGTGGAGGAAATCTCTACTACCAGGGCAGTGGTTATGGATCGCTTCGCCCCGCTGCTTACAAAGGCGGGGCCGGAACAAGCCAGAGCAATGATGTTTTCAAGACTGGCAACGGTGTAGGCGGTACCACTTACAACAAGAACTATCCGCTGGGTGCGCTTGCCTACTTCACTATCCCTGCCTATACGCCTGCCACCAGTCCCCTGCCGGTAGGATTTCCTGCGCCCGAAGCTCCGGGGGTTGCGCGTAACTCACTCACGGGCTCCCGCTATCGAGACGTGGATGCCAGCCTGAGCAAAGCCTTCGGCCTTCCTAAAGTTAGAGGGCTCGGAGAAGATGCAAAATTCGAGATCCGTGTCGATGCTTACAACGTCTTCAACAATCTGAACTTCACGAGCAGCATCAACAACTCGATCGTGCAGGTTGTGAATGGGGTTGAAGAATCCAATCCGCAATTCGGACAGGCACAGACGGCACTGGGTGCGCGAACCCTGGATCTGCAGGCTCGCTTCAGCTTCTAATCTCAGGCCTGAGGGACGGATCAAACCGTCCCAGGGCATTCTTTACCTCCATCTTCGCATTCCGTGAGATTGAACCGATGCTTTATGGCGTCCATCGCCGGCTTGCTGTGTGGCTCACTTCCCTTCTGCTGTTCATCGTGCCCGCTTCAGCACAACGCGAGGTGGCGATCGATGCGCATGGGCCGACCAATCCTTTTCCGCACTTCTGGGAGGAGATGTTCGGCTCCGGGCGCGCCATCCTGTCACTTCGCGAGAGTTATCGCAGCGATATGCGAGCAGTCAAGGACATTGCTGCCTTCAAGTACGTTCGCTTTCACGCGATCCTGCATGATGAGCTTGGCGTATATGACGAAGATGAACACGGGAAAGCTGTTTATAACTTTGCGTATGTCGACCAGGTCTATGACGGTCTGCTTGAGAATGGAGTGCGGCCGGTAGTCGAAATCAGCTTCATGCCGAAGAAGCTGGCATTTAATCCGGATGCTCTTCATCCTTTCTGGTACAAGCAGAATGTCTCGCCGCCCAAGAGTCTCGAACGATGGGATGCTCTCATGCATGCCTTCGCCCAGCATCTTGTCGAGCGCTACGGCATTGACGAAGTAGCTCAGTGGTATTTCGAGGTGTGGAATGAACCGAACATCGACTTCTGGAATGGCATTCCACGCGACAAGAGTTATTACGAGTTATATGCGCATACCGCGCGTCAGCTAAAGGCAGTCAGTCCGCGGCTTCGCGTGGGAGGGCCTGCAACGGCTGCTGCTCACTGGATTCCGGATTTTCTGAAGTATGCTTCCGAGAATCATGTGCCCGTGGACTTCGTCTCTACGCACGGCTACGCAGATGACACTCCGGAAGACATGCTCGATACCAGCGAGGCTGTACCTGAAGACGATCGGGTCTGCCGTGCGGTCGACAAGGTTCACCGCCAGATCCGAGCATCGGCCATGCCGGATCTTCCGCTCTTCTGGACGGAATGGAATGTGCAGGGCACCCATGAGTCACGTGACACGACCTTTGTTGGCCCGGCACTCGCTCATACGATCCTGCAGTGCGATGGTGAAGTAAACGAGATGTCCTTCTGGACATTTTCCGATGTATTTGAAGAAGGCGGTCCAATCTCCAGGCCTTTCGAAGGGCACTTTGGTTTGCGTGCGAAGGGCGGTATCAACAAGCCGAGCTATTATGCGTTTGCACTGCTGCATCAGCTCGGAGATCAACGTCTCGCCAATCCATCGCACGACGCGCTGGTCACCCGCCGCAAAGATGGTTCTCTTGCGATCGCGGTATGGAATCTCGTCGATCCGGGTGAGCACGGAACGGCTGTCCGCTACACTCTTGCGATCAGCAATATTCCACCTGCTGCACACGTGTCCATTCAGACCGTCGACGATGATCACGGCAACGTTCTGCCCCGCTACGCGGCCATGGGCCGGCCGGTCGATCCGACACTCGCCCAGGTTGAGCAACTCAATCGTGAGACCTCGCTGCCATCCCCGCAAACCACCACTCTGCGAAATGGCAAACTCCAGATCACGCTCATGCCCAACGCCCTGGCTCTCATCCAGGTGCAACCCTGATTGAGCAAACGCGTTACGCTGGAAGTGTGAAGCCCCAAAGTATTCAGGATCAGTTCGGACAGATCGACATCTATGTTTTCGACCAGATTCTGCGCGGCAACATTACCGAGGACATGACGGTTCTCGACGCAGGTTGTGGCTATGGCCGCAATCTGGTTTACCTTCTCCGGCTGGGATGTGAGATTTATGGAGTCGATGCGGATCCTGACGGGATAGACCATGTCCGGCAGCTTTCCGCAATCCTTTCTCCCAATCTGCCAGCAAGCAATTTTCAGGCGGGCATGATAGAGAACATGCCTTTTGCAGAGACTTTTGCGGACGTTGTGATCTGCAATTCCGTTCTGCATTTTGCGCGGGATGATGGACATTTTGAGGCGATGCTCAACGAGCTTTGGCGCGTGCTTCGTCCGGGCGGGCTGCTCTTCTGCAGACTTGGCTCACGGATCGGCATGAACTTCGAAAGAGTGAGAGGGAACATTCATTCCATCGGCGATGGCTCAGAGTGGTTTCTCGTGGACGAGAAGATGCTCCTGGACTACACCAGCAGACTGGATGCTGTGCTGGTCGATCCGCTGAAGACTACGGTTGTGCAGGACTACCGTTGTATGACCACGTGGGTTCTGCGGAAACGTCTCCGTGTGCTTTGAATAAGCGCGCTCATTCAGGTGCCGGCGGCTTGAAAGGGCGGGTTAGGTTACAATTTTCGGGTGCCCCTGTAGCTCAGTTGGATAGAGCGGCGCACTCCTAACGCGTAGGTCGGCAGTTCGATCCTGTCCAGGGGCACCAGCAACGCAAATCCTGCCTTTCCCGGTTCCTTCTGCCTGACGATGGCAGGAGTTGTAAACTAGGAATGAGGATTTATGGCCGAGATACAACGCCGAAAGACAGTGACGGTCCGAATAGGGGATGTCCGGGTCGGGTCAGATGCACCTGTCGTCGTGCAATCCATGACGAATACTGATACAGCCGACGTGCAGGGCACCATCGACCAGGTTGCCGCACTGGCTGCCGCCGGGTCTGAGCTGGTCCGCGTCACTGTCAATAATGACGCAGCTGCCAAGGCTGTGCCCTTTATTGTCGACGGTCTGGCAGAGCGTGGCCTGCACACGCCGATCATCGGCGATTTCCATTACAACGGCCACCTGCTGCTTCGTAAGTATCCTGACTGCGCGCGCACCCTCGCCAAGTACCGAATCAATCCCGGCAACGCCTCTATCGGCCTCAAGGGTGACGAAAATTTTCGCACCATGATCGAGTGCGCGATAGAGAACGACAAGCCTGTGCGGATCGGCGTCAACTGGGGATCACTTGACCAGGCGCTGCTGACGAAGATGATGGATGAGAATTCACGCCGCGCGGAGCCGCTTGAGGCGCGCGACGTGATGATGGAAGCCATGATGGTCAGTGCCCTGAGCTCGGCTGAGACTGCGGAGCGTATCGGCCTCGGTCATGACAAGATCATCCTGAGCGCGAAGGTCTCCGGGGTGCGTGATCTGCTCGACGCCTATGACATGCTGGCCTCGCGCTGCGACTATCCTCTTCACCTCGGACTCACCGAAGCAGGCATGAGTATGAAGGGGATCGTTGCCTCGACTGCCGGGCTTGCGCCTTTGCTGCTGCGCGGCATCGGCGACACGATCCGGGTGTCACTCACGCCTAAGCCGAATGGTGACAGGACCGAAGAGGTGCAGTGCGCTCAGCAGATCCTGCAATCACTCTCGATCCGGAGCTTCACCCCACAGGTGACTGCCTGCCCGGGGTGCGGCCGCACTACCAGTACTTTCTTCCAGGAACTGGCTCAGCAGATCCAGGGCTACGTTCGGGAAAGTATGCCCGTGTGGCGTGAGCGCTATCCGGGTGTCGAGGAGATGAAGCTGGCTGTGATGGGCTGCATCGTCAATGGACCCGGCGAGTCGAAGCATGCCAACATCGGCATCTCCCTGCCCGGGACAGCGGAAGACCCGAAGGCACCTGTCTATGTCGATGGCAAGCTGATGACGACACTGAAAGGCGACACGATCGTCGCTGACTTCACGCGCATCCTCGGCGAATACGTTCACTCCCGATACGGGAATACAGTGCATGAGGACGCAGGGAGCCTCGTCGAAGTTCACTAAACCCTGCACCTTGAAGCATTTATGCGCCCGCAGCGTCAGCGCGATGCCATGTAGAAGAGGCAGTTTGCCTGTTGGCTAGTCTTTCACCTGGCCTTCCGTCATCTTCTGCTGCCGATCCACCCTGCTACATTCGTAACCAGAACAATCACAGTATTCGGAATGTCCAGGAGTAGGCCAGATGCGCTTTTCTGCTCTCTTGTTTTCGCCATTGCTGACGGCGTTTGCACTTCTGCTCGCCTTGCCGCTGCTGGCCGAAAGTCCGGCCTGTCTGACTCTCGAGGAACTACAGATGCGGACCTCGCGCGACGTCTGTATTGCCGCTCACGTCTACGATGTCGTTACCATCGAGAATGGCACGCGGTTTCTGGACCTGTGCAGCGCAGAGACCAGCGACAATCAATGTCGCTTCAGCGTCGTGAGCTACCGTGCCGATCGCACTTCTGTCGGGAACCTCGAACAACTGAGCGGAAAGAATGTCGAGATTCGCGGGGCTATTCAGAAGTTCGGCAGCCGCTACGTCATGATCCTGAATGACGATGGCCAACTGCATCACCGGCAGGCACGCTTCCGTCCTGATCCTCGCCTGCTGGCGGGCTTCTCCGCTGAAGACAGTCAGCCGCAGGATGCGCCTGAGCTCAAGGTGAATTTTCACCATCGCGGCAAGAAGCTTGAACATGAATAGGTAGACGGAAGCGTTTCACCATCCTGAACCGGCATCCCGTTTCAGAGCTTCCAGCGGATAGAAAGTTCCACGCCAGGCCACGCCGCCGCGCAGGACAGTCGTGCCGATCGAACGCACCATTGCAAACAGGAAGAGTGCGGCTCCCAACGGGAATGTCAACACGTAGAGGACACCTGGAAGGCCCAGGCGTTCATACCGCGCATACAGCACGGCCAGCATGGTCAGCATAAGCAGCATTGGCCACAGGCCTGCGCGCCCCATCGCCAACCCGGCCAGAGGCAGCAGGCACAATGCCGTGATCGAAACAACGGCAAGCGCGGCGAGCGACAGTCGGAAGCGGAACAGTGCAAACAGGTTCTTGGTCATGTTGTTGACTGCGCCGAAAGCGCCCTCGGCCCAACGAATGCGAGTTAGATCGCGGCCAAATACAGCCCGCTGCCGATAGCCGGCCTGCTTGATCACGAATCCCATTCGCAGGTCTTCGAGCACTTCCATCCGCAGCGAGTCCCAGCCTCCAACTTCGTCGTAGACACTTCTGCGCACCAGGTTGAACGCACCAATTCCGATGAAGTCCCGCTTTGCTTTGGGATCGCCTACCTTCCATGGCCGGACGCCCCAGATCGACATTACGTGCAAAAACGAGAGCATCATGCGCTCACCGAATCCCTCATAGATCATCGTTGGATACAGGATCACGTGGTCAGCCTGCTCGCCGTGCGCATAGTTCAACACGCGTGCAAGAGCATCCGGAGCAAACAGCATGTCGCCATCCGTAAACAGCACCCAGTCCCCGGTCGCTGCTGCCGCAGCCTGCGCCATCGCATGTGTCTTGCCCATCCATCCATCCGGCAGACTTTTCACATGGATGACAGTCAAAGCGTGCGTAATGCGGCCAGTCTCCACGGCGAGATTATCCATGATCCGGCCTGTTTCATCGTCCGATCGATCATCCACGGCGATCACCTGCAGGGTCACACCGGAACTAGCCAACAGGGAGCGAAGGCAGGCTTCGATAGCGCGGGCTTCATTCCGCGCCGGCACCACGACACTCAGAGAACCGGCAGTCGCTGGAAGATCTTCCTGATAGGCCGGGTCGCGCAGATCCGGAACAAGTCGCAGACCGTGAAGCCACTCCAGGCCTCTCGCAAGCCACGCGAGCGCGATACACCAGTCCGCGATCAGGAACACGCGCAGGAAGAGCTGCATCAAGCCCGCTTCAAACTGTGGTCCTGGCTGCGCAGGACTGGTGCGAACCGCGATCCGAACAGCAGCAGCACAGCGGAGAGAAGCATCGTCACCAGCGTGAGTCCTAAAGCCGTTCGGAGGCCATGTGCATCTGACACATGACCAATAATCGTCGGCGAAGGCGCGTCGCCCAGCGCATGAATCACAAAGAGGTTTACGGCGATGGCACTTGCGCGAATGCGCGCCGCAACTGAATTGACGATGGCTGCATTCAGCGGGCCGGTTCCCAGAAACAGGAAAAACTCTGCGGCGACGGTCGCAGGCAGCATCCAACGCGCCGGTCCAAAGAACACCACCATTGCCCCGGGCACTGCCAGCGCGGCGCTCATGGCGGACACGAGGTAGAGCGCCCGATGGTTCCGCGCCAGCCATCGCTGGGCAATCCAGCCACCGCAGATCGTACCGAGTAAACCGCAGACCACGGTGATGGCACCGATTCTCTGGTTTGCGCCCGGCAGTGTGTACCCACCAAAACGCTGGTAGAACGTGGGAAGCCAGACGGAGATGCCGCCCATTGAAAACGTAAGCAGCGCAAGTCCGACGGTCGCACACCAGAAGCCGCGGTTGCTGAGCATGCCGCGGAACGAAGCACGGAGCGGTGTCTCCTGGAGGTGATCTGCCGATCCACGCACCGGCTCTTTCACAAGCAGCCACAGGCATACGGCGATGACCAGCCCTGGCAGAGCCCCGACATAAAAGGGTGCGCGCCATCCGTAACGCGGCCCCAAGGCACCAGCCAGCAGGTAGCCCAGGGCAGCGCCAACCGGAATGGCAATGTAGAAAATGCTGAGGATGCGATTGCGATCTTCTTCCGGATAGAAGTCTGCGAGCATTGCGGGCGCGAAGATACTGAAGGTTGCTTCTCCAATTCCGACTGCTGCGTGCCGCCAGTACAACGCAGCATAGCTTTGCACATAGGCAGTCATCAGTGTTGCGCCGCTCCACAGCATGGCACTGCCGACGATCAGCGGCTTACGCGGCAGCCGGTCGCCGAGCCATCCGGTCAATGGAGCACACAGCATGTAGGTGACGAAGAATGCCGTCGTCAACGCCCCCATCTGCTGATCGGTTGCGTTGAATTCATGCTGCACCAGTGGCTGCACTCCCGGCAGCACGTACCGGTCGATGAAGTTGAACAGGTTCAGTGCCGTCAGCAGTCCCAGCGCAATAAGGCCCGCATGTGCTTTGTCGGGGAGGCGATTTGTTCCGATAGCAGAGATAACTTAGTCCTGCATCGATTCTAACGGGCTGTCTCAACCTGCAGGATGGTTTGCGAAGTTCTATGCGGCATGTAATCGCATACCACTACTGTCAGATCATCTTCCTGCATGAGCGACCACTGCTGCACTGTTCGCATAATCAGTGCTGCCAGTTCTTCGGGCGACGCTTTCTCCTGCTCACATACCAGCTGCTGCAAACGCGCCTGCCCGAATTCCTGTTGTCTTCCATCCGTAGCTTCGAGCACTCCGTCGGTATAGAGCACGATCCGGTCGCCGGGCAGTAATGGATGGGTCGCTGCCGTATAGGTGGCAAACGGAAAAGCCGCGAGCATCAATCCGTTTTCAGTAATTTCCGTAATCTTTCCGTTCCTTAACAGGAGCATCGGCGGATGCGCGGCAGCCGCATACCTAAGCACTGAACTCTCCGCATCGAGGTACACGTAAGCTGCCGTCACAAACTGGCTTTGAGTATTGCCGCAGAGAGCAGCGTTCATCTCGTTCAGCAACGCTGCGGGATCAGCGGCATGGGCCTTCTGTGACGAAGCTGACAGCTTTACCATGGAGGCGATCAAGGCTGCGGGCACCCCGTGACCGGAAACGTCTGCGACCAGCAAACCTGCGCGCTGTTCCTCAGCCACCAGGTAGTCATAGAAGTCCCCCGCTACAGAACTCATGGGCACATACCTGCTGGCCACGCGAAAGACAGAAGACTCCGGATAGGCCCCGGGCAGGATGGCCATCTGGATGCGCCGGGCTACCTCCAGCTCTTTCTGAACTTCGTAGAGCGCCTGGTCGCGCCGGGAGCTGCGACGCGCTGCCACGATTCCCAGAGCTGAAAGAAAAAAGACGAAGCCGACCGGTTCCGTGAACGGATAGTGACCTGTGATGCCGGCTATATTGTCGCTGAGCGCAAAAGCAGCAAACACGAGCAATCCCCGCCGAACCATAATGAGGTCGCGATCTCCTGTCGGCGTTCGCAGGAAACGAAGTGCCAGCATGCAGAAGATCCCGATGACTACTACATTGTTGGCGCGTTGCAGCACGCGCATGGGACCGGCGATTATCGTGATCGTAAACAGTGCCAGGAAGAACGCGGTGAGCGCATAAGTGAGCTGCTTGCCAAACCGGCTGAGAAAACCCGCTGCCTGAAAATAGAAGGCGGCAGGAATGGGGATCAGGTAGTTGATCGCAGTCTGGAAACTGACGAAGAAAACAGAATGCGGAATGATAAGGGTGACAGTGCCGGTCTGAAGCCATAATCGCTGGCCATAGGCAATGACGAGCAGGGCAAACCACAGGAGCAGCGCGTCAACTTTATGCCGGAAGAGGCCGAAGGCTCCCGCGACAATGCCAACCGTTGTGAATGCCGC
>CAZZUX010000010.1:0-32638 GCA_964657395.1 uncultured Ktedonobacteraceae bacterium | reverse complement strand
GAACATCAACGATGGACATACGAGCGGATCATACATCTGCCTTGTCCGTCGACGCGTGACAGCCGCCTGGTTTAGCGGCCTGTTATGGTGGCGGATCGGTCTTCCGCCTGCGGTCTTGGGAACCGCGCCTCGACAATGGTCGAGATGCCACCGCGGGGACGGAATTCGCCACGAACCATGGCCCAAACCGGCTTGCAGGCATTCACCACGTCCTCCAGCACCTGGTTGACGATGTTCTCCTGAAAGATCCCAAGATTCCGGTAGCAGAAAAGATATTCCTTGAGCGACTTCAGCTCCAGGCATTCTTCCCGCGGCATGTAGCGAATCGTGATGGCTCCGAAATCCGGTAGCCCGGTCTTTGGGCAGACCGACGTAAACTCGGGATCGTCTATCAAAATCTCGTATGCCTGGAACTGATTCTCCCAGGTCTCGATTGCAGGAAACCTTGTCTCCAGGCCTGCCTTTGCGTGCTCATCTGTATAGCGTGCTGTAGAAGCCATGCCCTGATTGTAAATGCCTGGCTCGACGGTGGGCTGCGCACGGTTTTAACGCCTGCCTCCAGCATGACAGTTGCTTCACGCTGAAGTGAAGCAGACCGTTCAACCTATATACTGACCTTCGGCTCATGGATGGCAGAAGCTAAATCAAACAAAATAGAAGCGCGCATCATCTGGACCGTTGCCGGCCTGCTGCTCGTCCTTGTCTTCTTCGGGGCACGCCACTTTACGCGGCAGAGTCTTCGCATCCGCGTTGCCCATGCCGAACGTCAGAGCCTGACGCGTACCATCAGTACCAACGGGAAAGTGGAACCCCAGCTCAACTTCAGTGCCGCCGCCCCTGCTCCTGGAACCATTCAGAAGGTATTTGTTCGCTCGGGCGATCACGTGACCAAGGGACAGCTGCTGCTGACCCTGCAGGATATGGATGCTGCTTCCCGCGTCGCTTCTGCACAGGCGAACCTCAAAGGCGCTCAAGCCAATCTGGATGCGATTCGCCAGGGCGGCACCCGGGAGGAGCAGCTGTCTTTGACCGATAATCTTGGCAAGGCGCAGGCCGACAAAGACGCCGCGCAACATAACCTGGAGACCCTTAAGAAATTGCAGTCACAGGGGTCGGCATCTGCCGCCGAAGTGCTTTCTGCACAGCAGCGTCTCGACGCCTCCAACATCACGTTGCAGGGTCTGCAGAGTCGCAAGACCAGCCGTTATGCCAAGTCCGATGTTGCCCACGCGCAGGCAAGCGTTGCGGAAGCGCAGGCGAACTATGCGGCTGCCCAGGCAGTCATCGCCCAGTCCAACATTCATGCGCCATTCGACGGTACTCTCTACTATCTGCCCGTCTCACAATCGCAGTATGTCCAGCAGGGCGAGCAGCTGCTCGAGGTTGCCGATCTGACCCGTCTCCGCGTCAAGGCTTACTTCGATGAGCCGGAGATCGGGAACCTGCAGGTAGGCCAGCTGGCAACGGTGACCTGGGATGCGAAGCATGGCCGCCTCTGGAAGGGCCGCGTGGATCGCCTCCCTTCCACCATCATCAATTACGGCACGCGCAATGTCGGCGAGACAGTCATCAGTCTCGACAACCCTGACGGCGACCTGCTGCCGAATGTGAATGTCACCGTGACCGTCACCACGCAGCATCTCGACAACGTGCTCACCATTCCGCGCGAGGCACTGCATACCGAGGCTGGGGCCGATTACGTCTTCCTCGTTGCCGGTGAGGCAGTTCACCGCCAGCCGGTCACCATCGGATCGATCAATCTCACACAGGTCCAGGTCCTGACGGGATTAAAGGATGGGGATACCGTGGCTCTCGGCACTACTTCGGGAGAGTCCATCACCGAGGGAGTTCCGGTACGCGTGGTGCCGTGACATGGGATTGTGTGATCAGCGCCCATTCCTAACGGCACCACATGCTTCAACGATCTTGAGAAGGAACGAACCTGTGAGTCACTGGCAAAAGCGAGCACCGGCATGGACAGCCTGGGCCGCCTTCTGCCTGCTTGCGTCGACTGCTTCCGGGCAGTCACTTTCGCTCTTCACAGCGGTCGACCTTGCCCTTCGAAATTCACCGGAGGTGCGCATGGCTGAGGCGGATGTGCGTCGTGCTGCTGCCGGACTGGCCGAACAGAAAGACGCCTACCTGCCGAGTTTCACTTTCAACTCCAACATCGGCTACTCTTACGGCTTTCCCGTTGGCCAGCCGTCCGTTCTGAACGTTCAATCCAATTCACTGGTCTTCTCCTTCGCTCAGCCTGACTATGTAAGGTCTGCGCGTGCAGCCACGGATGCCGCTCGCATCCAGCTGAAAAGTACCCGGCAGAAAGTGATTCTCGATGCTGCTCTCGATTACATCGAGCTGAATACAGATCAAAAGGAGCTGCAGGCTATCGCCACGCAGCAGCAACTGGGCCAGAGATTAGTCGACATCGAAGAGGACCGGGTTGCCGCCGGCATCGATAGCCGCGTCGACGCGACGCAGGCGCAATTGGCCAATGCACGCCTGTCTCTCCGGCAATTACAGTTGAACACCCAGGTAGATGTTCTGACAGCGAAGCTTGCTCATCTCGACGGTCTGCCCGCAGCTCCTATCAAGACCGAACCGGACAGCATTCCTACTCCGCCCTCTACGTCCATGCTGGACGAGATCACTCATCTCAATCTGGGGGTACAGGCCGCGTATGCGGATGCCCGCTCCAAACTCTACGTATCGTTTGGCGATGATCGGCAGGAATTTCGCCCGGTCTTTGCGCTAGGCCTTAATTACAGCCGGTATGCCGAGTTCAACAACTACCAGCTGTACTACAACCGGTTTCAGCACAACAACTTTGGCATTGGCCTGAACATCAGCATTCCTGTTTTCGATGAAAGCAAGCACCAGCATGCGAAAGGCTCTGCTGCGGCTGCTGTTCACGCGCTTGCCCAGGCCGACAACGCCCGCAACCAGGTGGACGAGCAGCAGTTGCAGGTAGAGCGAAGCCTGGCCACGCTGGCTGCCCAGCAGAGGGTTGCCGAGCTCCAGCAGCAGCTCGCCCAGGACCAGCTCAATGCCGTCACGATCCAGCTGCAAAGCGGGCCGGCAATCCCAGGGGCTACTCCGATCACGCCGAAGGAGGAACAGCAGGCTCGCATTGATGAGCGCCGCTTCGCCATCGACCTGCTTGATGCCAATTTTCAGCTCATCCAGGCACAGCTCAACCTCTTGCGACTGAAAGGCTTAATTGAGCCATGGGCGATGCAGACGCCGCATCGATAGTCGCATTATTTCTGCATCATTTCTGATGCAAGCAGTACCTGGATCAACAAGCCCGAACATGCCGTCCAAAGCAGCGGAGGCACGTCCAAACTGGTACACTAACTGGGACGATATGCCATTAAAAACTTTGCTTTTGAACCCGCCTTCATTTGAGAATTTCGACGGTGGCGCGAGTTCGCGCTGGCCGGCTACCCGCGAAATCGAGTCCTACTGGTATCCCGTGTGGCTCACCTATCCTGCCGGTATGCTCGAAGGCTCCCGCATGCTGGATGCGCCACCGCACCATGTCTCAGCGACGGAGACTATCGAGATTGCGAAGGCATACGAGTTCCTCGTGCTGTTCACCAGTACGCCCGGCTGGACTGGCGATCAGCGCCTGGCTGAGGCCATCAAGAAAGCCAATCCAACCATGAAGATCTGCTTCGTCGGACCGCCCGTGACCACGGCTCCCGACAAAGCTCTGAAGGAGTGTTCCGCACTCGACTTCGTGTGCCGCCGGGAGTTCGACTACTCTGTCGTCGAATATGCCAATGGCAAGCCGCTGGCAGAGATCCTTGGCATCAGCTATCTCGAGAATGGTAAGGTCATCCACAATCCCGACCGGCCGCAGGTGGAGAAGCTGGACAAGCCCGACATGCCGTGGGCAACCGACATCTACAAGCGCGACGTGGACGTCACCAAGTACAACGTTCCCTTCCTTCTGCATCCGTATGTTTCGCTGTATTCGACCCGTGGATGCCCGGCGCAATGCACCTTCTGCCTTTGGCCGCAGACGCTCAGCGGTCATGCCTGGCGCAAGCGTTCGACCGACGATGTGGCCGCAGAGATGGCACATGCCAAGGAACTCTTCCCCGAAGTGAAAGAGTTCTTCTTTGACGACGACACCTTCAATATTCAGAAGGCCCGCACGATTGAGCTATGCGAAAAGCTAAAACCGCTGAAGCTGACGTGGTCCTGCACCTCGCGCGTCACCACGGACCGGGACACGCTCAAGGCCATGCGTGAAGCCGGCTGCCGGCTGTTGATTGTCGGCTTCGAGTCAGGCGACCCGCAGATCCTGAAGAACATCAAGAAGGGTGCGACCGTGGAGCGTGCACGGGCTTTCACCAAGGACTGCCACGATCTCGGGCTCACCATCCACGGAGACTTCATCCTCGGTCTTCCCGGCGAGACGAAGGAATCCATCCGGAATACGATCAACTTCGCCAAGCAGCTTGACGTTGAAACCATCCAGGTCTCTATCGCTCACGCCTATCCCGGCACCGAGTTCTACGACTACGCCAAGGAGAATGGCTTCATCGTGAATGAAGGCGCCATGGTTGACGACGAAGGACACCAGCTTGCCCATATCGAATACCCGGGCCTGCCCAAGGAATACGTCCTTGAGATGGTCCACCGCTTCTACGACGAATACTATTTCCGTCCGAAGGCGGCATGGCGTGTCGTGAGCAAGGCCATTGTCAATCGCGATCTCAAGCGTCTGTATCATGAGAGCGTTTCGTTCATGAAGCTTCGCGCTCAGCGCAACAAAATCGTCGCCAAGAGCAAGCTTGAGCCGAGTAAGCCGGTTACGCCAGCCAAGGTCGGCGTCTAGGCTTCACAGAAGTCGAGCAACCAAGATGGCGGCCTGCACCACGGGCCGCTTTTCTTATCTCCGCGAACTCCTTATGGCACGTTCTACCATGACATTCCGGCGGTACCTGATCCTTGCAGTGGTCATGCTCTGCTCAGCGGTCGGCGATACCTGCCTCAGCGTCGGCATGAAGCGAGTCGGCCCGGTCTCGCTCGCTCATCTCAGCACGCTGTTCGCGGCACTGCGGACGCCCTGGGTTGCCGTTGGCATCATCCTGCTGCTCGGATTCTTCGGCTCTTACCTTACCGCTCTTTCCTGGGCGGATCTCACCTACGTCCTGCCTGCCACATCCTTCGGCTATGTTGTCGTCGCCCTGCTCTCACGCTTCTGGCTGCACGAACATGTTTCAGTCTTGCGCTGGATCGGCGTTCTGGTCATCACAGCAGGCGTGGGCTTTGTCACGCAAGGCCCTTCCTATACGGACCCCATTGCGACGGAAATTGCCGACACACGGCATACGCACGCCGCACCGGAGCAGGTATGACCGGCGGCGCTCCAGCGATCGCGATCGTTGGTATAGCCGTCATCGTTATAACGGCGACAGCGGGCGATGTGCTTACCGCGGCCGCTATGCGGCAGCTCGGCGATCTCGATGTCATCAAGGAGAAAAGCGGTCTGCGCGGTACCATCCTCGCGGTCATCAGCAATCCACGACTGATGGCCGGCGCGCTCTCGATGGCACTCAGCTTCTTCTCGCTGCTGTTTACCTTGAGCCATGCAGATGTCAGCCTGGTTGCGCCCGCAGCCGGTTCGCTCACTTTCGTGAGCAACGCCGCAGCGGCGAAACTCTTTCTAAAGGAACATGTCGACAGGCGCCGCTGGATCGCTGCCTGTCTCGTCTGTGTAGGCGTCATCCTGCTCAAACGCTAAGGCTGCCATATCAGGCCCACTCCTCGGGCCTGCCTCCGGTCAGAGCACGATCCAGAAAAGTAGCTGCACTGATCAGTGCAAGATGTGTCAGGGCCTGGGGAAAATTTCCCAGGTGTTGACCGTTGAGGCCCAGCTCCTCTGCATACAGACCCACGTGGTTCGCATAGCCCATCATTTTGTCGAAGAGCAGACGAGCCTCCTCCACGCGGTGCGCGCGGGCCAGGCATTCGATGTACCAGAAGGAACAAGCCGTGAAGGTTCCCTCTTTACCCGTCAGTCCGTCGAGCTCATCATCATTGCGATAGCGGAAGACAAGGGTGTCACTCACCAGATTGCGCTCGATCGCTTTGAGTGTTGAAATCCATTGTGGATCAGTGGCACTGATAAAGCGCATCAACGGCATCAGCAGCAGTGACGCATCCAGCGCTTTACTCCCTTTCGACTGCACAAACGACTGCATATCTTCATTCCAGAAGTTTGTATAGATGTCCTCGACGATCGCATCACGCGTATGTTCCATCCATTCGAATGGGCCCTCGAGCGATCGCTTCTGTCCCAGGCGGATCGCACGATCAAAGGCTACCCAGCACATCAATCGAGAATGCAGAAAATCCTTGCGTCCACCTCGAATTTCCCAGATGCCCTCATCCGGACGATTCCAGTTCTGCTCCAGCCACCTGAGCGTACGCTTTACATTCAGCCAGCCACGATGCGGAAGCGCATCGCCATACTTCGCTGACAGGTAGATTGCGTCGAACATTTCGCCGTAGACATCCAGCTGCAATTGTGTGGAAGCTCCGTTGCCTACTCGCACCGGGCGCGAATCCATGTAGCCACGCAGGTGATCGAGAGAAATCTCCGGCACCTGCCTTGTCCCATCGATGGCATACAACACCTGTAGAGGTCCGCCATCTGCCCCAAAATCAAAGACGTTCTTCAGCCAGCCGCGGAAGTGAGCCGCCTCTTCAGTAAAGCCAAGACGCATGAAAGCGTACAAACTGAAGGAAGAATCGCGCAGCCAGGTGTACCGGTAATCCCAGTTGCGGCTGCCGCCGATCTGCTCAGGCAAACCAAACGTGGGCGCAGCAATCAGCGATCCATATTTCCTGCTGGTCAACAACTTCAACATCAGCGCCGATCGGTCGATCATCTCTCTCCATCGACCCTGGTAGCGCGACCGGGCCATCCACTTGCGCCAGTACACAGCAGTCTGATGAAGAAGCCGATCCATCTCGGCCGGCTTCAAAGCCTGGCCTGGATCACAACCATCCTTCGCACGGAAGACAAAGTATGCTTTGTCACCTGGTCCAAGAGTAAACTCAGCCTGCAGACCATTGTCCTTGACCTTCAATGGAACCGTGGACTGCAGCAACATCGCGGGAATAGGTTTGTCTTCCCCGGTTTCATTCCCGACACTGACCTTAGGTTTGAATTCGGCGGTATTCTCGTTCAGCAGCGTCGATGTATGCTCGGCCCTTGCATAATCAAAGTGCGGCACACATTCCATCAGGAAGGTGATCCTGCCATGAATCACATTCAACACGCGAACGATCTGGTGACAGCCTCGGGCTTCATCATCTTCGTCGGCCACCGGCATAAAGTCGGTAAGCTCGGCGATGCCGTCGTTCGAGAGGAATCGTGTTAGAAGTATGTTGCTGTCCGGCAGGTACAGCTGCTTGGTATTCTTTCCATCCAGGTTCGGCCGGATACAGAAGTACCCGCCCTTGTCCGCGTCCAACAACGCTGCAAAGACAGACGGCGAATCAAAGTCGGGATAGCAGAGGTAATCGATCGATCCTTCTTTGCCCACCAAAGCCAGCGACAGCATGTTGCCGATAGCCGCATAATTCTCGATCGCCTGATACTCCATGCACTCTCCTCAGCAAATCTTTTACCTTGGATGTAAAGAAATGGTTTAAGCATCCACATTGCTTTGTGAAACCTCCTACGGAGTTCGAGAGCCGCATATTCGAAGGTGATTCTATTCGCCGAACAGCCGCATCAAGCCTGTAGCAGCAAGCTCCGGTTGCAGAACACGTTCCGATTTTCCGGCCGTTTGCATCACTGCTTCCGCCGCAAGGTAACCGCTGCGTGCCGCGCTTTCCATCGTCGAGGGCCAGTCCGTAGCCGTCCAGTCTCCCGCAAGAAAGATGCCTGGCCAGGGACTTAGCGCGCCCGGTCTGTCGTTATCAAGTCCCGGCGTGACAGAGAACGTTGCCCGCGCCTCCTTCAGCACACCTGATTTCACCAGTTTCGCCTTCCGCGAATCGGGAAAGAACGAACTCAACTCGTCCAGCGCAAGCTTCACCAGCTCCCCTCGTCCCGCCGGCAACAATGCGCGCGACCCGCCGATTACCAACTCGAGATAGCTGCCTTTTTCCGGGGGCCAATCTCGAATGCAGCTTTTATGAAACATCCACTGATACGTACTATCCAGGAACGCGGCATGGTGCAGATCTGTGAATGCCTCTTCGAACCACAAGTGCGTTGTAATGTAAGGAGAGGTCGTGAAGGCATCGAGCCGGGAGCTAAGCAGCGAAGTAAAGTCGTCCACAGGAAGACTCGGCAAGAGCTTCTGCATCTGATCGACCGACACTGCCAGCACGACCGCATCCGCAGTCCACTCGCGATCGTCATCCATTATCCGCCAGCGACTGTCAGCACTTTGATTCAAAGCAGTGACACCCGCCCTGATCTCGATCTTCCCGCCGCTGCCGGTAACAGCGTCCGCGACCTTTCCATAAAGCTCGCTTAACGGAAGAATAGGAATCCCCAGCCGACTCCCTTCAACTGTCTTCAGGAATAACTCGCGAAACACTTTCGCCGCATATCGCAAAGAGCAATTCTCGGCAGCGTCATTGAGGGTCACAATCAGAACCGGTTCCCAGAAGTGCTTGACCGCCCGCTCTGTCTGACCAGTTCGCTTGATCCAGCTTGCCACGCTCTCTGCATCGTTCAAAGGCAGGCCGCGCAGGAACTCAGTCATGCCGCGTGCGATCCCCAGCTTGTCCCTTGCATCCAGCATCTTTGCTTTTAAAAAGCTGGTTGAGGAATGCAGCGGCGCCGGCAAGCCGGACGGCTTGATCGCACTTCGTCTCCCGCCCTGCTCCAGGAAAGTAATGGTTTTATACCAGCGCATCGCATCACTGGCTCCGCTCCGGGTCAGAAGATCGATCAGGTTTGTGCAGCAGCCCAGCAGCACATGCTGGCTGTCGACGACTTCATGAAGGGCCGGGTGTTCGTAGGAAAATGCGCGCCCGCCTACGAATGGTTTTCGTTCAAGGACTGTGACCTTGTAGCCCTTTTGCGTTAACGCAGAAGCTGCTGCGAGCCCTGCTACTCCGGCTCCGATGACGATCACATCTTCTATGTTTCTGCGTAACGAGCTGCTCAAGCCCGGCGGCCTCGGAACAAAGCGGCAACCTGTCCAAGGATGCGATGCCACAACACTCGTACGATGCCCTGCGCCAGCAGAAGCACCTTTTCATAGGCCGGTACACTGATGCGCGATGAGAACACATCATAATCGGCGCTCTCGATTCGTAGCAGTAGTCGATGGTAAATCGTGACCAGCACCCACAATGCCGGGCGGCTGTCCGGCTCAATGAACTTAAGCAGACTGCCGGCGGCTGCGTAAAATTCTTCTGCTTTTTGAGCAGTCTCCGCCAGCATGGCGCGATGCTTCTGTTGCATGGCTTCGCCCGAAGACAGCCTCATGATTTCGTCAGGCTGCACATCGTAGCGCGCTAATTGATCCAGGGGCAGGTAGATGCGATGTCGCTCGGCATCTTCGCGAACATCCCGCAGAATATTCGTGAGTTGAAACGCGATACCTGTCTGCTCTGCTAGCGACTCGGCCTGCGGATCTTCATACCCGAAGATGCGAATGCACACCAGGCCCACAACGGAAGCCACGAGGTAGCAGTATTGATAAAGCTCAGCAAACGTCGCATAAGTATCGAGGCTGCCGTTGGTGTGCGTCGCAGCGTTCAAATCCATCGCTGTGCCTGCAATCAGCTGGTCGAGCAGCTGCGACGGAATGTGGAATCTCGCCTTTGTGTCCAGCAACGCTGGGAAGATCGGATCCTCGGCAACAGCAGTGTCCATCTGCAGACGATCAGCCTGATGCCACTGCGCAACCCACGCTGACAGCTCGGTGCGACGAAGCTCCAGGGTCTTGCTTTCGTCATCGCAAAGGTCATCTGCCTTGCGCATGAAAGCGTAGACAGCGCACATCGCGTCCCGCTTAGCCTGTGGCAGAGCGACGAACGAGTAATAGAAGTTCTTTGCCTCCCTGCGTGCTACTTCGCGACAGTGCGCATAAGACCTCGCCAGGTCCGCGACCTTGACCGGCATGGTCTGTGCCGCAGGTTCAAGCAGTTCAGGCATCCGCGCACTCATGAATGCAACCCTCTAATTCCAAAACCAGGGATCCACTTCGCACTCGCGGCGCGCAGCAACAGCGCCATTTTTCTGCTCGTCGAAATTGCGGGACGAACTCGCAGCACATCATAGTCCTGCTTCTCGATCGCAGCACAGATCTCCATGCCGCCGCGGCTGAACAGATCGAGATCCAAGGCCAGTTCCTTGTCGACCATCGTCAACAAAGGCATGCCGGCCGTAAACAGTTGACGCGCCCAAAGCACTTCTTCGCGCAACAGTAGGCGAAAGGCGGGCGTTGCTTTTCCTCCGGCAATGACGGACGTATCAACACCCGCCTGCCGCATGTCTTCGAGAGGAAGATAGATCCGACCCTTCTGCCAGTCCACGCTGACATCCTGCCAGAAATTTACCAGCTGCAGTGCCGTGCAGGTCGCGTCGGAGAGTTGGAATCGTTCGGCATCCCGATAGCCGCATGCATACAACACCAGCCTTCCGACAGGATTCGCCGAATAGCGGCAGTAGCCAAGCAGATCATCCCGGGTCTCATAACGAAAGACTGCCTGGTCCTGGCGAAACGCAACCAGGAGGTCTGCAAACGGCTCCTTCGGAATCTCACATGTGCGGATCGTTTCAGCCAGCGCCACAAAGACCGGATGGATCACCTCGGCTCTCATCAAGCTGTCCGAATAGCAGGCATCGAGCTGTGTTTGCCAGAAGTCCAGTAGCGCCAGCGCCTGCTGCGGTGTCTCTACTTCGTCCCCAAGATCATCCGAGATACGACAGTAAGCGTAAATACTTTCGAAGTGTGGTCGCAGGCGCCTGGGCAAAAACCACGAGGCCACATGGAAGTTTTCGTAATGCGATTCCGTCAATCGCTTGCAATACGCCTGAGCCTCGGCCAAGTCTGGAGTATGCTGCGGCATGCGGTATTCCGCAGGCAGCGCGGCCCAGCCACCCTCCAGGGTTTGTTCGTCGCTCTCGATCGTTCTGGTCGTTGAGTTCGTTGACGTCATCGCGGTCATGCCGGGCGCAGATGACCCTTCACCGGCGTGCATCCTTATTGTCTCAGGAATGCTACTCCGCAAACCAGCGTGCAGCCGCCTTCAGGCTCCCGGCTCGATCATTACTTTCATCGAATCGGGTTTTGGTTTCGAGGCAAAGGCAATCGCCTCAGCTGCCTGCTCCAGGGGAAACCGATGGGAGATGAGGCGGGTCAGGTCGAAGCCGGCCGTATAGCCTTCGAGTGCAAGCCGCGCAACTTCGTCCTGCACATCGATGGACGCACTGTACGAGCCCATCAACGTCTTCTCATCGACGCAAACCGAAGCCGGATCGATGGTGGTGGCACCTCTCTGAGTCTGGGCGAACAGCATCACCCTGCCACCACAACGTGCAGCGTCCATCGCTGTCCGTATCAGCGGATCGCCAGCGACTGCGAGAACGACGGCATCCGCGCCGCGGCCTTCAGTTGCGGATCTGACGATTTCCACCACATCCTGCCTGCCCGCATCGATCGGGCGCTTCAGTCCAAATTCAGCCGCTACACGGTGCCGCTCTGCATAAAGATCCGACGTCAATACTGTTGCACCGGTGCGCAGGGCAAGTGATGCGAGCAGGATGCCGATGGGACCTTGCCCGATGACCAGCACTGTCTCGTCTGCCTGCAAATGAAGACTGCTTACAGCCTTGAGGCAGGTATTCAAAGGCTCGATAAACGCGGCCTGCTCGAATGGAACGCCATCCGGAATTTTGACTACGCCGCCTAGTTCGACAATCCAGTTCATGACCCGGACATACTCGGCGAAGCCTCCGCCACTCGGCTCGAAGCCGGCGGTGCAGCCGACCTTCTTGTAAACAGCACACTGCGCGTACGTCTTTTTGCGGCAGTAATAGCAATGCCCGCATGGCACATGATGAAAGACCATCACGTGATCGCCAATCCGGAAATTTTCTACGCCGGCGCCAATTTCAACAACCGTGCCGGCAGTCTCATGCCCAAAGATGCGTGGTGCTGCATGCGAACCCGAGTGAACCTTCTTCAGGTCCGTTCCGCAGATGCCACAGGTCGCCACCCGGATCAACAACTCGCCTGCTGCGATCTCTGGTACTGGAACCGTCTCTACGCGTACATCATCGATACCGCGGTACACCGCGGCTAGCATCGTTTTTGGAATCGTTGAAACTGGACTTCCGATTTGTAACTCCTGTGGATTCGCTGCTGTTCTCATCTCCATCTCACTTTGCCGCGAGCTCTGCAGCAAGCTGTTCTACGGCCTGTGCAAGAGCGGCAGCTCCACTGGCGCTGTTCTTTCCCATGCGGATCAGGGATGGCCAATATCGCGGCCGCACCATCGCACTGGTTATAAAGCCGGTCATGTTCATGCGTCCATCGCGACGAATGAAAGGGTTCATATCTGGGAGATTTTCATCCACTCCATCGCTGACAGCCTTGTAGCAATAAAACGGAATGTCATGCACCCGCGCGAGCCGTGCCACTGTGGCCGCTTCCATGTCGACAAGCTGCGCGTCGAAATCGTCGGCCACCCGCTGCTTCTCACTGCGCACGATTACCCGCTTCATGGTCACCAGCTTCAGAGCTGCCTCATCCGTTTCCGCTCCAGCCTCGGTCGCGTAGCGTTCTCCCGTACTGCCATCGATCACTCCGTTCACACAGTACGCTGTACCCGCTGCGGCCTTCGCAGACAAACTGCCTGCCCATCCTATCGAGACCACTGCGTCGAGGCGCCCATCCTGCATGGCTCTCAGGAACGCTGCTGCAGCAGCTTCCCGGCCCATCCCGCCGTGAACTGCCACGGTTCCCCAGCCATCCCGCTGTCGCGTGTAAGCAGCGCCACGCTCAAAGCGCGACGCCTGCCAACCGCGCACCAGCGGCTTCAACTCTCCGGCGAGTGCTGCAATCACACCCAGTCGCCTCATGCAGGCGGAGCGTACCCGTGACTGCGGAACCATTCGATGGCATTCCGCAAAGCGTTGTAGACCGGCACCACGCGAAAGCCGAGTTCCCTTTCCGCCTTCACCGATGACGCATACATTTTCTTCTTGCCCATGCGCACTGATTCGACAGTGGCACGCGGTTCCTTCCCGCGCAGCCGTCCAGTGACGAACTCATCGAAATACGCGAAGCCCATCGCAACAGCATGGGGCACCTTCATCGTTGGCGATGGCAGGCCGGTGATCGCGGACATCTTATCGAGTATCTGCTTGAGCGTCAGGTTCTCACCTCCCAGGATGTACGCCTCTCCTGGTGTTCCCAGCGTAACGGCAGCAAGGTGCGCTGAGGCTACTTCTTTCACGTCCACCAGGTTCAGGCCGGTGTCCATATACGCAGGAAAGCGCTTGTTGAGAAAGTCGACCACGATCTGCCCAGTCGGTGTCGGCTTTATATCGTGCGTGCCAATGGGCGAGGTTGGATTCAAGATCATCACCTGCTGACCATCCTGCGCAGCCGCGATTGCCTCTTGTTCGGCCAGGTACTTTGACCGCTTGTAGTGGCCGATCATGTCTGTTAACGCTACTGGCGTCCGCTCATCGATGATGGTGCCATCGCTCTTAAAACCCATGGTCGCGACACTCGATGTATAGACTACGCGGCGTATACCCTGCTCTCGCGCCTGGCGCAACAATGCACGTGTACCCTCGACGTTTGCCTGCAGCATCGCCTCGGGATCCCGCACCCACAAGCGATAATCTGCGGCAACATGTACCAGGATCTCGCAGCCTTCCATTGCCGAACGCAGACCGGGGACATCGCGGAGATCGCCGATGACTGTTTCTGCCTTCATCCCTGCAAGATTGTCGAGCCGGCTCTTTTGTCGCACGAGAAGCCGGAGATGCGCACCCTGGTCTGCAAAGGAATGCGCTACATGGCTCCCGACAAAGCCTGTAGCACCTGTAAGGAAAACCTTCATAGGAGGAGACGCATACCGCGGTGCGCGCTCAGCGTGTCAGCCTGCTCAATCAAGCGCTTCTGATTCAATGCCGATGTTCGTTTCGCCCGCGGCCTTTTTCTCCCAGTACTTCTTGATCCAGGCTTCGAAACTCTTACCAGCTGCCGTGTCGCGGCCGGTAAAAGCAAGTGCGGCGATGTCATTGTACGGAACAGAAAGCTTGATCCGCTCCTTGCTGGGAATGATGCGAACGGCGGAAGTTTCGAGCGAAGAGCCGGAGCGGCGATCGAAGATGTAACCTTCTACGATTGATCCATCTTTACGCGTGATTGTCACGTCGCCGCGATAGTCGAATGCTTTTTCCAATGCCTCGTAGACCTCGTTCGGAGTTGCCATCTGCGGCACCCAGCCTTCGAGATTTTGATGTTCGAAGCCCTCCGCAACTTCGAGCGTGTCCGCCTTCTGCTTGCTGATCTCGTGGGCAGATGTCATACAGACACTGCCTTTTCATCGCGCGATGTTGTGCGCGACTCAAGTTGAACGAGCGGAGCGTGCCGTGTTTCGACAGGCTGATTTAACAGATCCAGCGCACCATGGTCTTCATACTTGTGGAACAAGGTAGCTTTCACCATTCCCATGAAGCCGCCCAGCGAGCCAAACCCATGGTTCACAGTGGTCGGCTCGTAACCGCAGCTCACCATGCAGTTCGCGCACTTGGGATTGCCCGACTGGGTGCCATAATTCTTCCAGTCTGTCGTATCGAGCAGTTCCTGGTAGCTGTCGGCATAGCCATCCTGCAGCAGGTAACAAGGCTTCTGCCAACCGAAGATATTGAATGCGGGCGAGCCCCAGGGTGTGCACTGGTAGTCGCGCTTGCCCATCAGAAATTCCAGGAAAAGCGGCGACATGTTGAACTTCCATTCCTTTTTGCGGTTGGAAAGGATGGCGCGGAACAACCGGCGCGACCGTGCGCGTCCCATAAAGTGCTTCTGGTCCGGCGCCTTGTCATAGGTATAGCCCGGTGACAGAACCATTCCCTCCACGCCCATCGACATCACTTCGTCGAAGAATGCTCGCACGCTGTTCGGATCAGTTCCATCGAACAATGTCGTATTGGTCGTGACCCGGAAGCCGCGCTTTACTGCTTCGCGGATGCCTTCCACTGCCTTGTCGTAGCCGCCTTCGCGACAGACCGAGAGGTCATGATGCTCCCGCTGTCCATCCAGATGAACGGAGAATGTCAGGTACTTGCTTGGCTTGAAGCTGGCGATCTTTTCTTTTAGCAGCAACGCATTGGTGCAGAGATAGATATATTTCTTGCGCGCTATCAGCCCTTCCACAATCTCGACGATCTGCGAATGCATCAAGGGCTCGCCACCGGGAATCGACACCATGGGCGCGCCGCATTCCTCGACTGCTTTGAAGCACTCTTCAGGAGTCAGTTCCTGCTTCAGGATGTGAGCCGGGTACTGGATCTTTCCGCATCCCGCACACGCGAGGTTGCAGCGGAACAGCGGCTCCAGCATCAGCACCAGGGGATACTTTTCGCGTCGCGAAAGACGCTGTTTCAGTACGTACGTCGCAACTGTCCACATCTGCGAGATCGGTACGGCCATAAAACTTTCTTCTCCTCTAAAACCTGTGACTTCGGACGTTTAGACTGCGGCTCGCATGCCTGGTGCAACCGGCATCTGTGCACGGCGATAGGTACTAAGCGCGAGCAGCGGAAAGTAGTCGCGGTAACCGTGGTAAGCAAGATAGAAAACTCGCGGGAACCCAGTGCCGGTCACGATCGCCTGCCGCGTCGCGCCTTCACCCATGGTTTCATCCCAACTCCCGGCCATGTCGCCTTCTGTCCGTTGCCGCTCCAGCAGCCAGCGAACACCTTTCGCCACGGAATCGCTGCGATTGTCACCAGCTGCCAGCAATCCCAGGATCGCCCAGGCAGTCTGTGAAGGAGTGCTCACGCCTTCGCCTCGCAGATCGGGATCGTCATAGCTGCCGCATGTTTCACCCCAGCCACCATCACTGTTCTGCACCATCCGGATCCACTCTGCTGCCTGCTGGATCTGCGGCTCGTGATTCCATACGCCGATGGCCTCCAGACCGCGCAGGACAAGGAACGTGCCGTACAGATAATTCACGCCCCAGCGGCCAAACCAGCTGCCATCCGCTTCCTGCTCATTCCAGATGAACTGAATTGCTTTTTCGACTCGCTTGTCCTTCATGGTGTAACCATAAGTCGCGAGCATTTCCAGTATGCGACCGGTGATATCGACCGTCGGCGGATCCAGCATGGCGTTGTGGTCGGCAAACGGAATGTACTGGAAAATCATCTTGGTGTTGTCTTTGTCGAAGCTCGCCCAGCCGCCATTCCGGCACTGCATCGCAAACACCCAGTCAATCGCTCGCCGTGCCACGTCGTACTGGTAGCGCTCGCGTGGATTGTCCACTTTGTTCAGTGCGAGCAGTACCTGGGCCGAGTCGTCGGTGTCCGGATAGAATTCGTTATTGTGCTCGAAATACCAGCCACCCGGCTGCGCATTGCGCACCTTCACATTCCAGTCACCCTTGTGCCGGACTTCCTTGGACAGCATCCAGTCGACCGCCTTGAGCAACCGTGGATCCTTGCGGCTGATTCCTGACTCGCCAAGTGCGAACACTGCCTGCGCCGTGTCCCAGACAGGCGATACACATGGCTGCATGCGGAACGTCGGCACCGGGTAATCGGCAGTCCCGTTCGGCTCATCGATGCCAAGCTTTTCGAACTCGTCCATCGCGCGAATCACCTGGGGATCGTCATTCGAGTAGCCCAGGCAACGCAGGGCAATAATTGCGTTCAGCATGGCTGGGTAGATGGCACCCAGACCATCGCTCATCTCAAAGCGTTCCAGCATCCACTTCTCGGCCTTCTTCAAGGCCATCCGTCGGAGCGGCCGTATGTGCACCCGTTCTGCCAGGTGGGCCACACGATCGCAGAAGAGGAAGAAATTGCGCCAGCTTACCGGCTTGCTCTTATCCCAGCGAAGATGGAGGTTTGCATTCTCGCGGCCGCCGACAAAGAGTTCATCGATGCCATGCTCCCGCGGGATCTTCTTGAAAGGCTTCTTCGCATAAGTAATGGACAGCGGCACAAGGATCGCGCGCGACCAGGCGGAGATTTCGTAGATGTTGAAGTAGAACCAGTTTGGGAAGAGCACAATCTCCGGCGGCACAGCCGGCACGGCGTCATACTCGTACTGCCCCAGCGAGCAGAGATAGATCTTGGTGAAGGTGTTGCACTCGGTCACGCCGCCATGTGCCAGGATCCACTGCCGCGCCTTGATCATTCGCGGTTCATCCGGCGACATGCTCATCAGCTTTCCAGCGAAGTAGCACTTCACGCTCAGGCTGATATTGCCCGGACCTCCGGGATAAATACTCCAGCTGCCGTCTTCATTCTGGTAACGAAAAATTTCGTTCAGCGCGCGCTGCATCTTGCCAGGATCGCCTGTGCCCAGCAGCACATGCGCATAGATGTAGTCCGCCTCCAGCATGGCATCTGCTTCGAGCTCACCGCCCCAGAAACCTTCCGGGTGCTGCATGGAGAAAATGTAGTCCCGCGAGAGCTCGACCGCCTGGTCCACCTGGTCCAGTCCGGCATCCAGCCTGCCGAACCTGGGTACCGCGGGAGTCTCTGTAAAGTCTGTCTGCTTCATCCGGTATGTTTAGCCTTCCATGGTCAAGTTAGCTGGCCTTCATTACCGCTTCACCAGCCGGCCTGACCCTAGGCAGGTCGCCAAATGTTGCGCCCTGCTTCCACATCCATCCTGCTACAAAGCTGCAGTCGCTGCGGCAGGTTTGATCGCTCGCACAATCTCGGGCGGCAAGCCGAACCGTACGTTCTCCGGCATCACTTCCACTTCCTCAACCGCGTCAAATCCATTATCGCGAAGGTACTCAACCACCTCGGCGACCAGCACTTCCGGAGCGGAAGCTCCGGCCGTGACAGCGACCGTGCCGACGTTCTTCAACCACTCCGGCTTGATGGCCTTGAAGTTGTCAATCAGGTAGGCATTGGTACTCAGATTCTGCGAAACCTCGACGAGCCGATTGGAGTTTGAGCTGTTGTTTGACCCCACAACCAGAACGAGATCAGCGTCGTGCGCGACGTTCTTCACTGCAACCTGGCGATTCTCTGTCGCGTAGCAGATGTCCTGCGAATGAGGCCCGACAATGTTCGGGAACTTATCCTTGAGCGCCTGAATAATGTCCCGGGCCTCATCAAGGCTCAAGGTCGTCTGGGTCAGGTAGGCGACTCGATTAGGATCAGGCACTTCCAGCGTCCGCACCTCGTCGACCGTTGACACAACCTGCGTCACATCCGGCGCTTCCCCCAGCGTGCCTTCAATTTCATCGTGATCCCGGTGACCGATCAGCACCAGCGCATAGCCCTGCTTGGCGAACTTCACTGCTTCAACGTGGACCTTGGTCACCAGCGGGCAGGTCGCGTCGATCACCTTCAGGCCACGGTCCTTGCTGCGCTGCCGCACCTCGGGAGACACGCCATGCGCAGAATAGATCACCCGCATTCCTGCCGGCACATCCTGAATGTCGTCGACAAAGATGGCGCCCTTCTCGGCCAGTTCATTCACCACGAAGCTGTTATGTACGATTTCCTTGCGGACATAGATAGGCGCGCCAAAGGTATCAATCGCAATATTCACTATGTCAATCGCACGCACGACGCCCGCACAGAAACCGCGCGGCTTCAACAGCAAAACCCTTTTCTTTACTGCGATATCCGCAGAAGAACCGTTGAAGGCGGAGATGGAAGCCGGAGGCTGAATCGCTATGGTTGTCACAACGTTTAGTATACCGGTTCAAAGAAGCGGATGCCACAATGCCACACCATCCTGGTACTTCCCCAGCCACTGCTTTCCTGCCTCTTTTTGACGTTCGACCCTTGACAATCTATCGCCGGTCTTCCGCAAAGTAGCTGTCATTGATCCCAACAACATCACGAAGACTCAAGCCAGATGTGCGGGTCCTCGTTTCAGGAACGGAACGAACCGGCCATAGGTCAGGCAGCGCCACGTCCATTCGAACGGCCCCATGTCGAATCGTGACAGCCAGATCGGGGACCAGGTCAGCTGTAAAGCCCACAGGGCTATAACGATCACCCAAAGTCCCGGCCGATCGATCTTGCCCATCAGTCCTCCTCGTCCACCGTAGAAGATAGAGGTCATGATGAGGGACTGGGTCAGGTAGTTGGTGAAGGCCATCCGCCCGGCGGCTGCTACCGGAGATAAGAGTGACGAGGCACCTGTCCGCAAAAGCAGAATCAGGCCGCTCGCGTAAGCCAGGGAGACGAGCGGTGTAAGGAAGAAGCCGATGCTGTCTCCTCCCCGAACAGGCAACTCAGCGACGTCCTTCCGCCAGGCAAGCCACGCGACCATGGCGAGCGCAATCATGCCGAGCGTGAAGATGATCGCATACGTCCGCCCACGCGACCTGCCTGCGATGAAGCCTGACTTGAACAGCGAAAGGCCGACCATCATCAGGCCCAGCGTCGATGGAAGGCTCCACGGATAGCTGGAGAGGATGTGTCTGTATTCGCGAGCCAGTACGAAATAGCCGTCCAACCATGGTTAGGAAACGGCCATATCAAAGGCTTGAGCGAGGCGATGGTGGGAACTGCAAATCCATCTGCATTGACTGCCAGGATTCCCAAAATCGACAAACCGCGTATGACATCCAGAGACGCTATGCGTGCCTTTGTCTTGACGGGCGCGAGCACGTTGTCTGTTGCAAGAGCCAATGACGTCTTCGCCTCCTGTTCAAGGAGTCAAATACGCGAATCTGCCAGCCATGGTTCCGTCGAAGACGAAGTAGAAGCCGCAACCAGGACTCGCATCTGACCTGAGCCTGCTTGAAGGGACTTCTCAGTACGCTGCGGAAGTCCGTAACATCTGCTCCGCATTCTTCAGCGAAGCTTCTGTCATCTTTGCGCCGCTTAACATGCGGGCCACTTCTTCCAGCCGCTCCTGTTCCCCCAGCAGTCGAACCGAAGTTCGAGTCCTGCCCTGCACTTCCTTCTTCTCAACCACGAAATGCTGATCGGCAAAGGCCGCAATCTGCGGCAGGTGCGTCACACACAAGACCTGTTGGGCTCGCGACAGTGCCTTCAGCTTCTGTCCGACCGCCTCTGCCGCGCGACCGCCGATGCCGATATCTATTTCGTCGAACACCAGTGTTCGCGGAAGCGCGACCCGCTTCTTGCCGCGGCCTGCGCCTTTTGCTGAAGCGCGCGTAGCGCCTTCTTCCACGCTCACTTTCAACGCCAGCAGGACGCGAGACATTTCGCCACCCGAGGCAATCTCGGTCAACGGCTTCATGGGTTCTCCGGCGTTGGTCGCAATCCGGCATTCCACGTCGTCCCAGCCATGGCTGGTCCAGCGACTCTGCGCCTTGTCCGGACGCACCTCAACAGCAAACTGAACCTTCATCGCCAGATCGTTGATCTGCTGCGCTGCGACCTTCTCCAGCCGCTTCGCTGCATCGAGCCGCTCCCGCGTCAACACATCCGCGAAACCTGCGTATTCCTCTGCGGCCCGCTTCAGCTGTAGCTGCAGATCGGCAATGTGCTGATCGCGGTTTTCGATTTCATCCAGCCGCCGCGCTGCTTCCTGCCCAAACGCAATCACATCCGCCAGCGTTGCTCCATACTTCCGCTTTAGACGATCGATCGCAGCCAGCCGGTCTTCAATTTCCTCCAACCTGTCGGGAGACGCAGAAGTGGAACTGGCGAAATCCCGAAGTGTCGCGCTGGTATCTTCCACCACGGCGCGAGCCGTTGCTAACTGCTGTGCAGCCTCGACGAAGCGCGCATCGTAGCGAGCCAGTTCTTCTACCTGCCGCAAGGCAGCCCGCAGCGTCGTTTCAGCAGAGGAGTTGCCCTCGTACAACTGGTCATACGCTGTCATGGCGGCGGCATAGAGCTTCTCGGCATTCCCCAGGACGCGCTTCTCACTTTCTAAAGCTTCGTCTTCCCCGGACACCAGTTCTGCTGATTGAATTTCCTTGCTCTGGAAGCTCCAGAGGTCAGCCATACGGAGACGATCCTGCTCGTCCTGCTGCAGGTCTTCCAGTCGCAGGGCCAGCTCGCGCCATCGGCCATAGGTCTCTCCGATCGCGTGAGTAGTGATTCCGCTATAGCGATCGAGCAGTATGCGCTGCTGCTGAGGATCAAATCCCGACAGCGTCTCACTCTGCGCATGCACCAGTGCCAACTCCGGCGCCAATTGCCGAAGCACACTTGCCGTCGCCGGCTGGTTGTTCACATAGACGCGGCCTTTGCCGTTCGCAACGATCTCGCGTCGCAGAATGATCTCCGAGCCTTCAGCATCAATGCCATTCGCCTCAAGGATGGCTTCCGACTCCGCGGTCGCCTCGAAGACGCAGGCCACGACTGCGCGCTCGGCTCCATGCCGCACGACATCAGAAGATGCCTTCCCACCCATCAACAAGGCCAGCGCATCCACCAGGATCGACTTGCCGGCGCCCGTCTCGCCTGTCAACAGGTTCAGGCCCGGTCCCAGCGTGGCGATGGCATGATCGATGACCGCGTAATTTTCAGCTCGCAATTCCAGCAGCATTCGAGCGTGAGAATATCAGCTACCAGCGCTCGCCGCAGGCAGATGTCCAGCTACACGGCAAAGCGATTCAGCACACCAATGACCTCAAGGCTGCTGGCGCAACTTTCGCAGCAGCCGCAAACCTTCGGTCCAGGGTCCGTATCCATCGGCAGTCGTGATGTGGCCGCATCGGCCCACATCCTCAAGCTCGCTCCCCCAGCAGGCTGCCAACGACCTGGACCTATCGAAGCTGGTATAGCGATCGTCCCTGCTTGCCACCACCATGCTGCGAAACGGCAGCAGCTCCAGCGGGATCGGCGAGAATCCGGTCGCGCCTGCCGGAAAGTCTGGACGCTCGGTGTCGCTGGGCGCCACGAGCATCGCGCTCTTCACCTTACGTACGTTCTCAGGTTCGGCAAACGCCGCCCAGTGCGCTACCAGGATGCTGCCCAGGCTATGCGCCGCCAAGACCACGCCTTCGGGACCCTGCAGGATGGCTTTATCCAGCGCCGTGACCCAGTCAATGCATCGCGGCGTCTCCCAGTCCGTCTGTGCGAGCCGCGCAAAGCCAAAGTCTTTCTCCCACAAGGACTGCCAGTGTTCCGGACCGGATCCGTAAAGGCCTGGGATCAACAGCACTCCGTTCGTTTCTTCTCGCATGCCGTTCAAACTCCCGAATTTGTTCCAACCACCGGCGTCAGGACTGCCTGGCGCGTAGTGCAGAGAATTGCTTGTATGGTTCCGTAAATCTCAGCTAAGCGCCAGCATTCCTAGAATCATGGCAGCGATTGTCAACGGTGTCAGCACTGCATAACGAATCGCCCTTACACCGGACACCCACCCACTGCGCACTGCCGTGGAAAGAAGGAGAGTCATCACTGGCAGATTGATGAAAACGGCGGTGACCACCCCAGGCGTGTAGCGCCTGAAGATCAGCGTTGCCGGAAGATGAGGCACGAACACATTGACGAGCATCGTAGCGGCGCCACCGAAGAATAAGTATGCCCAGAAACTCTGCCTGTCTTTGCGTGTGCTCAGCCATGTAACAACGAATGCAGCCAGTGCCGTGATCAGCAAGGCAGCCCAGATCACACTGGAAGCCGGGTGCAGAGACATTTGATCCCGATGATCAGCCAGCCACCTCGGCATGAAGATTGCTTCTTCGCTATTGTGCAAAGCTACCGCGATCGGGAATGCCCACTGCATCGACCGCAACGAGCCAGATTCCACAGCGCCCTTCTGCCTCTCTCTTCTGCCTCTATGGATGAGTACTGCCATGCCTTCTTTCCGGAATCCTGATCTTACGGACGCTGCCGTAGCAGCCTGCTGACCTGCCCAATGCACCATCTTCGCCCTTCACCTTGCATGTACCTCTGCTTCTACCGCCTCATGGCTGCTATTCCCCGGTTGAAGCCAGTCTGCTACCGTTTCAACAGCAGCGATGACCCAACCCTTTCTCCACCTCGCCCTCTTTGTCTTTCAGGCTGCTTCCGACGCCGCGCCTGACGCCGGCGCGCCGGTACCAGCTCCCGGCGGCAGCGCTATCGTCGAGATGCTCCACAACAGCGGTCCGGTCGCCATGAGCGTCCTTGGTCTGCTTGCACTGGCCAGTCTCTTTTCCTGGACTATCATCATCGGCAAGCTGCTTGGTTTCAAGCGCGCGCGTACCCAGGGACGTCGCTTCCTGCGCGCCTTCCGTAAGGCGACCCGCCTGCAGGAAATCGCAGCCGTCAGCGAAAGCTTTAAGCCCAGCCCGCTCGTTCCTGTGTTCGACGCCATCTACGAGACTTACCGCCGCCAGACTGGCGGCTACGGGCCACCGCGCAACATCACCGCCCTTGAGCGCACGGCGCAGTCTGCCTCCAGCGAAGCTTTGACGTTCATGGAGCAGCGTCTCACCTGGCTCGCGACCATCGGTGCCATTTCACCATTCATCGGTTTATTTGGCACAGTCATGGGGATCGTCGATGCTTTCCATGGCCTTGGCACAGCCGGTGCCGCCACTCTGCGCGCTGTCGCACCGGGCGTTTCCGAAGCGCTGATCACGACCGCCTTCGGACTCATCGTTGCCGTCCCTGCTGTCGTCGCTTACAACCAGTTCACGGCACGAATCCGCGAATTCGGCTCGCGTCTCGATGACTTCTCACGCGAGATGTTGAACTCCATGGAAGAAATAACCCTGCGCGACAACCAGGATCCGCTGGAGCGCGAGCGTGCCTCTGAAGCTGGCCGCGGCCTGGGCCGGGAGTCTTCCCGTGGCTTTTAGCATGGGAGGCCAGACCAAAACGGCCCTGGCTGAAATCAACATCACGCCGCTGGTCGACGTGGTGCTCGTGCTCCTGGTCATCTTCATGTTGACTGCTCCTGTTCTCCAGTCCGGTATCGACGTGGCCGTGCCTAAGACCCGCACCGTCAAGGAAGTCACCGAGCAGCGTGACGTTATCACCATCGATCGAGAGCAGCGCGTTTTCCTCGGCGACAAGCCCATCAACCTCGCGGATATTCCTTCCCTGCTTCGCAAGCCGAATACCGACAACACCAGATTGAGTGTTTACCTGCGAGCGGACGAGCGTGTTCCGTTCGGCGCCTTCGCCTCGGTCATGGATGCCGTCAAGCAGGCTGGTATCACCAATATCAGCATCGTCACCCAGCCTCTTCCGCCTGGCTCTCCGGCAAAGTAACGGCACTCATCGATGGCTCAATCTCTTCTTGACGACAGCGCACTCGACGAAGAACTCGACCTGGCCGAACGCCGGGAGCGGGTTGGCCCCTTCTTCTTCGGATCGCTTGGTCTTCATGCTGCCGTGGTCGGTGCGCTGGTCCTTTCGCTCTGGTTACACAATCGACTCCATGGCAACAACTGGGGCCAGGACATGACGCAGGGCGCCATCTCGGCCTCGCTCGTAAGTTCCGCCCCGACGATCCCGCTGCCTTCCACCCAGCCGCCCACCAAGAACGTTCTCGCCACCGAAACTCCCAGCCCGGCTCCCGCCATTCCCGAGAAAAAGCTTGAAGCCGCGCCCGACCTCAAGGCCATCCCGCTTGCCGCCAAACAACCGGACAAGCCGAAGCCTCCGCCGCCCAAACCAACGCCGCCGCAGCAGGAACAAAAGCATCCGCAGGATCCGCCCAAGCAGAACCGCGCCAACTTCGGCGAACAAGCGCCGGCCAATATGCCGCGGTCCATGGCCAGCAACCAGAACGCCACGAACAGTCCGGTTGCCGTAGGTGAGGGCGATTTCGGCTCCCGCTTTGGCTGGTACGTAAACGTCATCAACCGCAAAGTACGTGAAAACTGGTACATCCAGGAGGTTGATCCCTCCACCCCACAAGGGCGGCAGGCCATCGTCTCCTTCACCATCGCCCGCGATGGCTCGCCCAGCAACTTCCAGATCGCTCGGTCAAGCGGCGTGCAATCGCTGGACACCTCTGCTATCCGCGCCGCCCAGCGGGTTGACAGCTTTGGTCCTCTCCCACCTGCGTACAATGGCTCCAGCGTATCCGTTGCCTATACATTTACCTACGAGCAACCAGGCCACTAGCCAAACCAGTGTGCCAGTTTGGCACACTCAGACGAGTCGTTCCAAGTTGAATCTCTCGACCTTCTACGAACGGATGCCAAGACCAACGCCTATGCGAATCCCCCTTCCGCCACGCGCCACCTTCTGTGCCGTCCTGCTTTTCACCCTGGCCGCCTCGTTCGCCCAGGCACAGGACTGGGTCAAAACCGGCACCAACCTCGGCGTTGAGAAGATCCGTCTCGCAGCCGCCGATTTCAAGCCGACCAGCAGCGATCCGCAAACTGCGATCCTCAAGTCGACCTTCGACTCAACCCTGTTTAATGACCTGTCGTCAGCCGGCATCTTCGACATGGTCTCGAAATCCATCGCGCCTACTGCCACACCCGGCTCACCGCAGGAGATCACCCTGTCGCAATGGGGTGGAGCGCCGGTGAACGCAGCCATGGTGGCGTTTGGTGCCCTTGGCGTGAACGCGAATCGCCTGACTGTCGCCGGATGGGTCTACGACGCAAAAGACCCAAGCTCGCAGCAGATCCTCGGCAAGCAGTATGGTGAAGCCGCTTCCCAGGACAGCGCTCGCCTGATCGCCCACAAGTTCGCAGACGAAATCATCCTTCGTCTTGGCGGCGGTCTGAACGGGATCGCTGAAACACATATCTACTTCGTCTCCTCGCGCTCCGGCGCCAAGGAGATCTGGCAGATGGATTACGATGGCCAGGGACAGCACCAGCTCACTCATCTTGGTCAGATCTCCCTTTCGCCCCACATCTCTCCCGGCAACGATCGCGTCGCTTTCTCCTCTCTCAGCAAGTACGGCTGGACCATCCGCATGTACTCTTTGCTGCTCGGTCGTCTCGTAGGTTTCACAACTCCGGGAGGCACGACCCTGTCGCCAGCCTGGTCGAGCGACGGCTCCCACATGGCATTCTCGTCCGATAAGACCGGCGACAGCGAGATCTGGGTGACCGACGCGAACGGCGGCAGCCCGCACCAGATCACCATCTTTAAGGGTCCTGACGTTTCGCCCAGCTGGAATCCCAAGACCAACAGCCAAATCGTCTGGGTTAGCGGCCGGACGGGCCTTCCGCAGATCTACATCATGGATTCGGACGGCGCCGGGGTTCAGCGTATGACCGATGGCGGCTATGCCACCTCGCCTTCCTGGTCGCCGAATGGCCAGTTCCTGACCTTTGCCTGGGATCGCAAGTACGGTCCGGGAGCACCCGGCGGCCAGGATATCTACGTGATGGACATCGCCTCCAAACGCTGGACACAGTTGACCCACGATGCCGGCCGAAACGACTTTCCCTCCTGGTCCCCGGATGGGCGTCACATTACCTTCCAGCGCGAACAGGGGCACCACGTGGAAGTCTGGACGATGCTTGCTGACGGGACCGAGCAGCATGCGCTGACCCATGGCGGCAACGACAGTATGCCTAACTGGAGTTACAAATGATCCACGTGTTACCACTAAGGCGCTGAGCCTGCATCAGGAATGCACCTTGTGCGCACCACTTTAGAGGCTCCGGTACTATTGAACTCCAGGGAGAACTGCTTGATGACTCCGCAATTCCGCAACACGATAGCTGGTTGTGTCGCCGCCGCTGCACTTTTATTCTCAACCGGCTGCCATAAAAAGCCCGTTGCGCCCCCGCCACCTCCACCCCCGCCAGCCGGCTCAGCGCCCACTGCGACCCTGACGGCTACGCCCAGCTCAGTCGCACCCGGCCAGAAAGTCACCCTGAACTGGAAAACAACGGACGCTACAGACGTTTCAATCGATGGCATCGGTCCGGTTGAGACGGCCGGCATCAAGACCGTGACGCCGACCCAGTCTACGGATTACCACCTGGTTGCTCGCGGCGCCGGCGGTTCGACGGATGCCACAGCGCGTGTCACCGTGGGTGCTGAAAGCACCATGGCTGATACCAGCGGCGGCGACACCTCTGTTGACGACGCTACCTTCCACACCAATGTTGTGGACGTCTTCTTCGACTACGACGCCTACGATGTGCGCCCGGACGCCCAGTCCGTCATCACCAAGGACGTCCAGTTTCTCTCTGCCCATCCCAAGCTCAAGATCGTGGTCGGCGGCTACTGCGACGACCGTGGGTCAACGGAATACAACCTGGCCCTGGGTGAAAATCGGGCGAACGCCGTCAAGCAGGCACTCGTTGCCGCGGGCATCAATGCCGATCGCATGCGCACCGTCTCCTACGGTAAGGAAAAGCAGTTCTGCACCGAAGAGAACGAACAATGCTGGCAGCAGAATCGCCGGGCCGGATTCGCTGTCGATCGCTAACCGGAACTGAGTCCATAAGCAAGGCTCCATGTCCATATCACCGGACCTGGGGCCCTTCTTTGTTCTGAAGGCTAAGCCAGGTGGAACCGGATCGCAATCGCCACGCAGAACGTCACGAGAAACAACACATGGATCCCCATGTGAAACAAATTCGGACGCGGGTTGTCTCCGCGTGCCGGCAGTACCTGGCGGGTACCGTCATACATCCGCAGATATTCGCGCTTCAGCTTCTCAGGCGCCCCACGGAAATAGGGCACGTACCACATGCCGATCGCCGACAGTACCGCCACGCCGCAGTAGATAAGCCAGTAAGTCGCCACATAGGCTGGCTTATGCCGGTGCCAGAACATAAAGGCGAATGCGACAGCAATCCCGGGAAAAATTGCGTTCGCTAAGGTTGCCAGCAGCACCTTCCGTTTGCCCAGCTGCGCCTGGACCTGGAAACCGTGCACCCATCCTGGAATATCGATCAGGTCGTGCGTAAGGATGATGACGAATTGCAGAACGATCAGCCACGTAAACAGCGTCACCATCCGATGCCTCCGGGTTCAAACCCGCGACGAGCATACAGCATGCCGATCATGCAGTCAGTCACTCGATGCCTGTGCAGAGCGGCCTCCCCCAAACGAACCACTCCACTAACCCCGTCTATCACCTGGCGCAATTTATAATGAGGCGTTCTCCGGAGTCATGAATATGCGCCCAAACCCCTTGCGCTCCCACTTGCTGAAGGCGACTGCCGTGCTTCTTTTCGCCGGTCTCGCACCCATGCCGCGTGCTCACGCCGTAGCAAAGGAAATCGTCGAACTGCAGACCCAGGTCGAGCAGATGCAGACGCTGCTCAACCAGATGAAGCAATCCAACGATGAGCGTCTCGGCGCCATCATCAACCTGGTGCAGCAGAATACCGACAACGTCAACAAAATGACTGCGGCCATCAGCCAGTTGCAGCGCTCGGTCGCCGCACAGAACGAAGGCGGCGGCAAGATCGACCAGATCTCTGGCCAGATGCAGGCGTTGAATGATTCAGTCGACGAGTTGAAGACCCGGATCGCTCATCTTGACACCGCGCTGCAGAATATCCAGTCGCAGCTGCAGAACACCCCGGCCAATGTGCCGACCGGCGGAGCAGCGCCACCGGCTCAGACAGCCGCCCCTGCTCCCTCTGGAGGCTCGGCCGCAACCCAGCCGCCCGCCGGCAACTTCGGCGGCAGTGCCCCCATGCAATCGTCGGCTCCCCCTCTGCAGCAGTCCTACCAGAGCGCGATCCGTGATTACAACTCCGGTAAGTACGACGTAGCCAGTGCCGAGTTCGGTGACGTCGTTCACTACTATCCTCAGGATGATCTGGCGGGAAATTCGCAGTTCTACATCGGCGAGATTGCCTATCGGCAGGGCAAGTATCCTGCCGCCGTCAAAAGCTACGATGCGGTACTGGAACAGTTCCCCGGCAACAACAAGGCCCCCGCCGCCGAACTGCGCAAGGGTGAATCCCTCCTCGCGATCAACCAGAAGGATGCCGGGGTTCGCGAACTCCGCTCCCTCATCCAGCGCTATCCCATGACCCCGGAAGCGCAGGAAGCTCGCAGCAAGTTGAATGGGATGGGTGTTCGGATCAATGCCGGCACTACGGCCGCCGCCAAACCCAGCGCTTACACGCAGGCTCCGCAGTAAGGGATGGCAAGAAGTCTTGGCTGCCCGGACAACGATCCCGGTCATTCCAACATCTCTCCCCCCATGACTGAACCAGCCAGGCACGACAGCGACACTGCCAAGGGTACCGTTGAAGAGGAAACGCCGCAGCCTACTAAGGACAATCCCTATCTTCATGGCCAGCTAGGCCACCGGGACTCCAACGAAGAGCTGAAAGAGAATGACTCAGACTTCCCTGAACCTGGGGCACGCGAAGAACACAGCGGCGAACATAAGTAACAATCAGGGACTCAGACAAAAAAGCCCTGCCGGTCGGCAGGGCTTTTGCATTCACAAACGAGTCTTACTGGTGCCGCTTCATCACGTCGTCAAGGACAGATTTCGGAGGCCGCACTCGCGACTCCGGCAGTGTGCCCAGCGGCTCATCCACCAGGTTCAACATCTCTGTGAAGCTCGGCTTTTCCGTATTCACGTAGAAGACGCCGGTCAGCACTTCGCCATTCTGATGCGCTTCCATCAGCGCCGTCACCGCATTGATGCGGTTCGTCGGATCGAAGTCCTCGCGCAGCTTCTTCAAGCGCAGGTGCGATCCGTCATGCATCTCAACATCGCGCGTCGTACCCGGATCATACTCGACGTCAATGTTATCGAAGTGCGGCACGAAGCCGACCTCGTTGATCGCTTCTTCATGCTCCTGCATGTACTTGTAGCTCTTCGTCGAACCCTCGTGATCATTGAAGGTCACGCACGGCGATATCACATCCAGCATCACCGTGCCTTTATGTGAGATCGCAGCCTTCAGCATCGCTGACAGCTGCTTCTTGTCGCCAGAGAAGGATCGGCCTACAAACGTAGCGCCTAACTCAACTGCCATGATGCACGTGTCAATTGGTGGCAGATCATTGATCACGCCCGTCTTCAACTTCGACCCAATATCGGCCGTCGCTGAAAACTGGCCCTTCGTCAATCCGTACACGCCGTTGTCTTCAATGATGTAAATCATCGGCAGATTGCGCCGCATCAGGTGAGCGAACTGTCCCATGCCGATCGATGCCGTATCGCCATCCCCTGACACGCCAATTGCCTGCATCGTGTGGTTGCCGAGCAGTGCGCCAGTCGCAACCGATGGCATACGTCCATGCACGCTATTGAAGCTGTGTGAACGCGCCATGAAGTACGCCGGGCTCTTCGACGAGCAGCCGATACCCGACAGCTTCATCACCCGTTCGGGCTGCACGCCCATGTCATACATCGCATCAATAATGCGTTCGGAAATCGCATTATGGCCGCAGCCTGCGCACAGCGTCGTCTTGCCGCCGCGGTAATCCAGAACCTGCAGGCCGAGACGATTCGTCTTCGGTGCCTTCGGCGGAATAGGTGCCGTTACAGTCGCCATGTTTACAGTTCCTCCTGCAGAACCAGTGCATCCGTGACAGTCCGCGCATCCAGCGGCAGCCCGTTGAAATGACGCACACTGCGCAGCCGCACGACATCTTCTGCCGGAAGATCCAGCTTCAGCAGGCTCAGCAACTGCCCGTCACGGTTCTGTTCAATTACGTAAACCCGTTCGTGCGCAGCCACAAATTCATGCACTTCCGGCGTGAACGGGAAGGCTCGCACCCGCAGGTAGTCCGTTTCGAAGTTGTACTCCTTGCGCAACTGGTCACGCGATTCCACGATCGCAAAGTCCGAAGTCCCGAATGCCAGCAGGCCGATCTTTGACTTGCCCGTATCCACGATCGCCTTCGGAACATATTGCCGCGCTGTCTCAAATTTGCGCGCCAGCCGCTCCATGACCGCCTGGTACTCATCCGGCCGTTCGGTATAGAGTGCCCTGTCGTTATGGCCGCTGCCGCGCGTGAAATACGCAGCCTGCGGATGATCCGTGCCTGGCAGTGTGCGATAAGGAATCGCATCACCATCCACATCCTTGTATCGCGCGAACCCGCCCAGCTTCGTCAGCTCTTCCGCGTCCAGGATCTTGCCGCGATTGAGCGGCTTTTCCGGATAGGCAAACGGTTCCGACATCCAGTTGTTCATACCGAGATCAAGATCGGACAATATGAAAACTGGCGTTTGCAACTGCTCAGCAAGATCGAACGCTTCCATCGCAAATTCGTAGCACTCTGTGACCGAACCCGGCAGCAGCAATACATGCTTGGTATCGCCGTGCGACAGATAAGCAGTCGATAACAGGTCGCCCTGCATCGTGCGTGTGGGCATTCCTGTCGATGGTCCAACTCGCTGCACATCGAAAATTACTCCAGGAATTTCTGCGAAGTAGCCTAGTCCGGCAAACTCTGCCATCAGCGAGATACCAGGCCCTGATGTCGCCGTCATCGAACGGGCACCCGCCCAGGCCGCACCAAGCACCATGCCTACAGCCGCAAGTTCATCTTCGGCCTGCACCACGGCGAACGTCGCTTTGCCATCAGGCTCGACTCGATATTTCTTCAAGTAGTCGATGAGGTTTTCGACGACAGACGATGACGGCGTGATGGGATACCAGGTCACCACTGTGACACCGGCAAACATTGCGCCGAGCGCCGCCGCTGCATTGCCCTCGATGATGATCTTGCCGTCTGTTGCGTGCATGCGCTCCAGCACAAACGGATCGTGCTTGGTCAGCGACTCGGCAGCGTAGTCATAGCCGGCTTTGACTGCTGCCCAATTCAGATCCGCAGCCTTCTGCTTCTTGGCGAACTGCCGCCGCACCGAAGCTTCGACCACAGTCAAATCCATCTCGATGATCTTCGCGACCACGCCGACATAGATCATGTTCTTGACCAGCTTGCGCAGCTTGGCTTCCGGACACACCGCAGCCGTCAACTTATCGAAGGGCACCGGGTAGCACGCGACATCGTCACGGAACTGCGCCAGGTTCGCTGACTCTTCATAGATCGCTGCGCCGCCAGCGGGCAGCGAAAGCATATCATCCTTCGATGTCTCGGAATTCATCGCAATCAGGATGTCGATTTCCTTCTTGCGTGCGACGTACCCGTGCTTGCTCGCGCGGATCGTATACCAGGTCGGCAGGCCTGCGATATTGGACGGAAAGAGGTTCTTGCCGCTGACAGGAATGCCCATCGCGAAAATCGTCTTCAACAGGATGGAGTTGGCAGATTGAGAACCGGAGCCATTCACCGTGGCTACCTGAATGCTGAAATCGTTGACGATGCGCTTGCTCGCGCCCGTCTCCGCAGCCTCCGGCGCATTCACCGCCGCCGGACTATTCAGGGCAACATCACTCGTCGCCATGTAAGCTGATTCCCTTCAGTAAAGTGTGGGTAGACAGCACTCGTTCAGTAGCCGCAGAGGGCGGAGCAAACGTGTGATTCCCCAATTGAAGTATATGTCAATCCTTACCGCCTGCCTGAGCAGGAATGAAGCAGTGTGGACACGTTCATCGTTGCCGAGCATGGCGTTTCCCTTTAAGCAGCCCAGGGCACCGCTCGCATCCGCAAAATCACCATTCCGTGCTCAGGCAGTCTCTTCCG
>CAZZUX010000009.1:1603-62140 GCA_964657395.1 uncultured Ktedonobacteraceae bacterium | reverse complement strand
CCGGGGTAGGCGTTACCGGGGTTGGAGACGCCGATGCCACGGCCGCGCCGCATGCGGTACAGAACGCACTGCCGGGCTGGATAGGAGTGCCGCATTGGGTGCAGTAGCTCATTTGCTTTTCGGCTCCGCGCAGGCATAGGGAATCTCATCCGTCTTGCTGATGAGGTCGATGGGCGGGTTGAGCTTGATCAGGCTGCCGGAACCCTGGATCTGCTTGGTGGTAAAAATCCGCAGGAAGAAATTGATCGCATCCGTCACCGGCTTAGGAATCGAATAGCCGACACCGGCATACAGCATCATTTTGAGCGTGGCTTTCTTGCAGGACCAGGCGATGGTCGGCGACTTGAGAGCTGTCGTCTCCTCGATGAGCTGGACATACGGGCCCGTCGCAAAGCCGAAGGCGCCCACGCCCACCATCACCTTCTGGCTCATGGAAAAGGCGACCCAGGTGATGCCGACGGACAAGCCATCCAGGCTGCCGCCGAGATTGGTCTTGGTGCTGACCCTATCGAAAGCGCCGGCACCCCAGCTGCCTTCCTTGTAGCCGGCCCAGATACTGCCGCCGAAGGTGTATTCGCCAGTGGCCGACATGGTGGTGTTTTTGGCGCTGAAGCCGCTCCGGAGACTCACGGAATGTTGAATGATGACAGCCAGTGGCACCGGCAGTCCGTAGATCGGAATGCGCAGGTCCATCGGCAGGGCGCGCGTCACATCGAAGTTGCCTTTCAGATTCTGGGTAGTCCCGCCTTCAAGAGATACCAGCAGCCCGGCGGCACCACTGATCTCCACGTCCGCCGTGATGATCTTGGCGTCCTTGATATCCAGGTTGAAATGCAGGGAGGGCGCATTGAGACGAAGGATCGCGCGCGCGATGATCTTGATGTCGTCGCCATTGTGCGTCAGGGTCAGGCCGATGCCGCCGCAGCTCAGCGTGCAGGGATTCATGCCGAAATCACTGACGGTTACGTTTTTCTGCGCGTTCAAATCCGCGGGCGGCGCCGGCGGCAGATTAGGCGGCGTCATCGGCGGAACGCCGGGCGGAATGGCCGGCGGCGAAAGACTACCCAGGGACGGCGCCTGCATCAGGACAGGCTGAAAGTCCTGCGCAAAATCTCGCGGATTCACTTGTGCCGGCGGCAGCAGGCGCGGCCGGGGATCTGGCGTGAAGACAGTAGGCTGCAGGTGCGGCTGACTCTTGCTTCCGGCAGCGGCCTTCCTCGCAGAGACAGTAGGCAACGGCTTCCACTCACCGGATGGCGAGACCACCCAGTAATGCACGGCATACTCGTCTGCCTTCCTGCGACTGCCGCCAAGACGGGACGCCTGCGCCGGCGGCAGCTTCTGCGGATAGTCGGGCGCAGAGACAGCCACCAGTGAGTTCAGATCCAGCGGCTGCTTCACAGCGAAGTGGCCCTGCTTGATGATGTCCGTGATCTGCACCGGACCCAGGACGACGGACAGATCGTTGCCATTGCGATTCACATACAGCACTTCGCCGGCAGCCTGGTCGGTGGCGAAGAGGATCTTTCCCGGCTGGATTTCGTCAGCGTGCGCGGCAGTCGCGTCGAAGGTCCACACCAGTCCATTGGAACTGCGTGCCTTGATGGCTTTGTCGCCATTCTCCATCACGATGACGTTGTCCTGGTACACCACGTCGCTGTTCTGCGTCGGGGCCACGCCGTACTGCAGCTGCGACGGAGCAAGCGTACGCGGATCGCGCAGCTCGCCCATGGAGGCGCCCCGGATCGACTGCTCGAATCCCGGGTCCGCCGTCACAGCCTGCGGATTCAAAGCATCCTCCGATGAGGCCCTTGCCGGCGCGGGAGCTGGACGATCCTTGCGGCACGCTGCAGGCACCAGCAGCAGCATGCCGGCGGCGACTGCCTTCATCAGCAGAAGCCGGGACACCCGCCTGCTCATCACAGGCCTGCCTGTTTCGCCGCCAGGGCTCCGATGAATGGCAGCCTGGTGGATTTGCCCTGGTACGCGCTGTACATCAGCCACGCCCACAGCCCGAAGCCACCCAGCATCAACAACAAATTGATAGGCAGCTCAAGGATGAAGAACAGCCCCTTCGTGACCATGCCAAGCAGCAGCCCGAGAACAGCCCACACGATCCACATACCAATCCAAGCGACATTGAAAAAAATCGATTGGAAGGCATGGAAGCGGACGAAGCGATCGGTTTTATACGGATCGATGACCAGGAAGATGATGCCGGTGATGAAGCCGGCAAGATACGTGAGCGCGCCGGCGCCGTTCGCCGAAATGCCGGCAGACCCGGGCGCTGCCGCAACTGCAGGCGCAGTCGGAGCATAGACCGGTGCCGGTGCGGCATACACCGGAGCCGGTGGCGGATAGCTGGAGGCCACCGGGGTGAAGGCCGGGGCGCCGCTGACGGCGCCAGCTGCCTGCCCTGCCAGTTGCGTCACGCAGGCGCTGCATTGGGTGGCGCCATCCGCGATCGGTGCTGCACATGTCTGACAAAATGCCATGGGAATTTCCTTTCAAAATGAAGTGGTGGTGCACAAAGGAGTGAGCAGCGCCCAAATTAGAGCGCCGCGGCGACTTTCTGGGCGAGTGGCTTTACCGCGTCCGTGGCACAGGGACAACTGACATAGATCAGCCGAAACATGGTGTTGCCCTTACGGACATGCAGGATGCCGTCAGCCGAATCGAAGGCTTCGTCACCGATCCCGGTGATGTCGGTCTGGGCACCTATCCGGCCCATCACTTTGTGGTTCAGCTTCATCTCGGCAACAGCATGACCACTGGAAAAATTGATGGCAATGACACTGATTTCGCCGGTCTTCGCCTGGGCTTCCAGGTCCTTATCGCCTTCTTCCTGCTGTTTGAAAAAGGCGCCCGCAAATTTCTGCACCATCTCCTGCGTTTTCGCGTCTGTCCCGCCTTTCTGGGCAACCAGGCCGCCAAGATGCTTGGTGGTGGCGTCGGCGGGATCGCCGTGCGCAATGTAGGCGCAACCCGCGTCATTCGGCTCTGCCCGGATGACCTGGGTCCCGGTGGCGCGGCTCACATCGGCCAGGGTCAGGAAGCGGCACAGGTTGCCGCTGGGAACGGAAGCATCATGGTCATCAGCAGAGGTGGCACTGGCGTCATTCTTCGCACCCGACAGCAGTGAGCCGATACTGGAGGCGGTCACTACGTGGTCAGACCCCAGTGTCTTGCGCTCCACCTCGTGCACCTTCTCACTCACACGGTGCGCCGCGTAATACACAGCCGCCAGCGCGGCGACACCACCTACAAAGATGATGACCACGAAGGCGACGGCCAGCTTCAACAATGGACTGGACGATTTGCCGGCGGCCGCGGGCGGCATCGGCGGAGCAGCAGAAACAGGAGTATAGGCGGTAGCCTGGGATGGCGCGGGTTTGGCCGCGGCTGCCGTCGGAGGCATCGGACTACCGGCGGCCGGCACAGCCGCACCACACGCGCCGCAGAAGACTGCCTGGCTGATGAGGGGGGATCCACATTTACCGCAGAATGCAGCCATATGAGTAGGCTCCTTTGTGACTGCGCCCCATGTTTCCGGAATACGGCACCAGGGGCGAAGCGAATACGGGAGCGACTTTGAAGGTTTAGTAAGAAACAAAGCAATCTAACTCGTCACCAATCTGTGGCTAACTGCTAAGTTGTCGTGGAACCAATGGCTTGCAGTTACCGGCTAATAGATGATGAGTGCTGTCGCGGGTGTGCTAGACTCAGCGCGTTCGAGCGGTGGCCCGAACTTGGAGGAGTTATCGATCCTGCTCCCTCAGCGAAAGCCGTCTATCGCTTCGGCCAGTTCACTCTCGATACGGCGTCCGGCATCCTGACTCGACGCGGCCTGCGCGTCAAGCTCCAGGAGCAGCCCTTCCAGATTCTCGCCCTCCTGCTGGAACACCAGGGTGCCGTCGTCTCTCGCGCCGAAATCAGGGAACGTCTCTGGGCGGCGAATACGTTCGTCGACTTTGATAAAAGTCTCGGCGTCGCTGTGCTCAAGGTACGCGAAGCCCTGGAAGACGATGCAGCCAATCCCCGCTTCGTCGAGACCATCCCGCGGCGAGGCTACCGCTTCATTGCGCCAGTCACGGCTACGTCGACCGAAGACCTCCCGTCTTCGCCAGACCGCTCCCTGCAAGAGGAAATATCCGCGAGCAGTCTTCCCCTCCCGCAGGCAGCAATAGCCGCTCTCGCCTTTCCTGCACCACCGTCCCCAATCTTTGCGACTTCGTGGCGCCGATATGGCGTGGCCGCCGTCTGGTTAGGCCTGGCCGCGGTTATCACCGCAATCCTGGCCGCGGCGTACCTTCACATCCGTTCCACGCGTAACCTGTCATCGGAAGCAGTCGCCGTACCGGCACCGGCCAGGACCGCAGGACCGCAGCCTCTCCCGGTGCGCTCGCGACGGTCGGTCGCCGTACTCGGCTTCCGCAATCTCCCCCAGTCTGCCGGAAATACCTGGCTATCCACCGCCTTCTCCGAAATGCTCAATACCGAGTTAGCCGCCGGAGGCGAACTGCGCATGATCTCTGGTGAAGATGTAGCGCGGGTCGAGCGTGAGATCGCGCTCACACCCGAAGCCTCGCTTTCGAAAACGACGCTCACCCGCCTACGCACCAGTCTCGGAGCCGACGTTGTCCTGCTCGGTTCCTATACCCTGCTGCCGTCCAGGAACAAGAGCCGCATCCGGCTGGATGTACGGCTGCAGGATACCGGGCTCGGGGAGACCATTCACGAAGAAGCATTTACAAGTAATGAAGACGACCTGTTTGACCTGGCATCGCACGCAGGTACGCATCTGCGCGAAGCCCTCAGCCCCGGATTGCGACTGGCCTCGGCCTTCGACGAAAGGAAACCAGCCACCCCATCCAACCAGCTGGCCTTCCAGCTGTACAGTGAAGGGCGCGCCCGTCTCTACGCCTGTGACTTCACCCATGCCCGCGACCTGCTGCTGCGGGCGACCTCCTCCGACCCCGCCTTCCCGCTGGCGCATGCCGCACTGGCGGAGACTTGGTCTCACCTCGGCTATACTCCGCAGGCACAGGCCGAAGCAAAACGCGCTCTCGATCTATCGGATTCGCTGCCCGAAGAAGAAGCGCTGCTGATCCGCGGCCAGTACCAGACGACCATGAATGCCTGGACCGATGCCGCTGCCACGTACCAGTCACTATTTCAAAAATATCCCGACAACATCGACTATGGGTTGAAGCTCGCCTCCGCGCAGCGCTGGAGCGACCGGCCCGGCATACTCAACACGGTGGCCATCCTGCGTAAACTGCCACCGCCGCTTCGAGACGACCTGCGGATCGACATGGCCGAAGCCGACGGCTGGCTGAACACCGACCTGGCCAAGGGCCGGGCTGCCGCCCAGCGTGCAGTGAACAAAGCCACAGCCCTGGGCTCGACCTTATTACTGGCGCGCTCATACGGCATTCTCTGCCAGCTCGACGCGGGTGCTTCCGTCCTGGAGCAGACAGTCCGCGAATGCAGCAGCTCGCGCGCCGCCTATGTGAGTGCAGGCGACCTGAACAATGCAGCCCGCACCTTGAACGACCTTGCCAGCGCCTATTATCTTCAGGGCGAACTCGCCCGGGCCGAGTCGATGTGGCGTGAGGCGATCACGGAATTTCACAATGTCGGCGATGAAGAGGGCATCTCAGCTGCCTCCAGCAATCTCGGGGCCACGCTCTTCACCCAGGGCAATCTGCCGGGAGCACGCCGACTCATGCATATGGCCCTGTCATCGTCCGAATTGATCGGTGACAAGGATGGCGTGGCCCGCGCACTCACCAATCTCGGCGACGTCTCGCTGCAAAGCGGCGACCTGCATGCAGCGCAGATCTACTATCAGCGCTCGACAGCAGTCGCCAGCACCATCAATGACAAGAGTGCAGCCGCCTTCGGCATGGCAGGCATGGGCGACGTACTCGTTGAACAGCGCGAACTGGCGGCTGCGCACAGCTTCTACGACAAGGCGATCCAGATGCGCACCGAGATCGGCGAGAAGCAGGCCGTAGCCGAGACACGCATCCAGGTGGCGAGGCTGGCGATTGATGAAGATCATGCAGCCGAGGCGGCAGGCGACCTGCGATCGATCGAGCAGCAGTCCCACAGGGACGCACAGCCGGATGACGAATTGCAGGCAGGCCTGATGCTCACCCGCGCACTGATGAGCTCCTCCGGGCCGGCAAATGCCCATGATGGCAACGCCCAATTGCATGCGGCCATGAACGAATTGGAAGCTCTCAGTCCGCTGGCGCATTCTACGCAGAACCGGCTGCTGGCTATCCGCTACATCTACATGCTGGCGCTGGCACAAGGTCGCGCCGGCGACAGTCGCGCATCCGCCCTGGGCCTGGCGGATGCCCTCAAGCAGGCACACGCCCATAAGTTCACCTTGTTCGAACAGGAAATCCTCATCAGCGTGGCCAAGCTCGAGGAGCACTCCGGACTGTCAGCAGCCCCGAGCAACCTTGCCGCACTGCAGTCCTCGGCCAGGAGCAAAGGACTCTACCTGCTGGCCCAGTACGCGAGGACGAAGGATTGAGCACGGGAAGGACTACCAGACTCCGAATTTTGTCCCGATCCGATCAAAGCGCTTGTCTTGATACCTCGGTCGCAATTTGGGTTGACTGGTATTGCGAATGCCGTCAGTCATCGTCGGTCCCGGCAGGCACAAAGGTATAACCAAGAAGAGCGTAGACGAGGAATACGCAAACCCTCCCATCCGTTCGGCTTCAACTCTATATAACGGCCAAGAAGGCTCGATTTCTGCTGATAGCGAACGAAAGGCCATATCGTAGGACTGTAGCTCGTGAATCATTCCATATTCGTGCTCGTGGCTAAAGCCATCGTCAGGTGACTGCGCCGCGATATAGCCGTGTCGCATATACGGTCTTCGTGCTGTCTTTCACGGCAGCGACCTGCGTTGCACGGCTCGCCCGTGATTCAATCATTCCTAGAATCCGGTGCTGGTCGTGTAGTGCCAGATCGTCATATCCGGATCGAAATTCATCAAGCCGGTGTCAATCGCCGCCCGGCGGGTAAAGCTGCTCCCAAACCTCATGCCTTTCTCCGGTCCGCGCCACCACGTCGCATTCGAAGAGCGTCTGCCTGCCAACGTGCAGACGCGGAAGTAACAGTGAAAAGCGCACAAGCACCTGCATCACACGCGGTGAACAAGAATGCCGGCGTTGGTAAATGGCGCGATCGCTTCATCCGTCGCCCCACTGTCAGTCACGATTGTGTCCACAGACGCGGTCGGAGCGATCAGCCACTTCGCCACGCGGCCAAACTTGCTGCTGTCGATCACCACGATCTTCCGCTTGGCCTGCTGCACCATCACCTTGTTTAGTTCTGCTTCATCCGGATTCAGACAGGTCAGCCCTCTCGTAAAATCAATACCGTTTACACCGATAAACAGCGCGTCGATAAAAACTTTACTGATGCTCTGAATAGCTGTCGGCCCTACCAGCGAAAACCATGTTGCCCGCAGATTCCCTCCGGTCACGAAAACTTCAATATCCTTCCGCTTGGAAAGCTCCATCGCCACGTTGACCGTGTTGGTCACCACCGTCAGACCCAGGTTCATCGGCAGGCATCGGATCGTCTCCGTGGTGGTAGTACCCGCAGTCATCGCAACCACATCGCCGACCTTCACCAGCGCGGCCGCTGCCTGTGCAATCCGGCGTTTCTCCTCGGCGTGGCTTTCGATCTGCTCCTGGAATGAGAGGTCCGCGCGAAAGGGCTCATAGAAAAACGGTTCCAGCTGTGCTGCTCCGCCGTGTACCCGGCGCAGCAGCCCTTCTTCATGCATCTCCTCGAGATCGCGCCGAATGGTATGGACAGATACCTCCAGTTCCGCGCACATCTCCTCCACGCTTGCTGTGCCGGTCTCTCGAAGCCGTTGCAGTATCGCTGCGAACCTGCGCTCCTGCTTTGGGCTCCTGCCGTGCTTTTCTACTGCCATCAAACGGACCTCGTTATTTCGGAGCTTCGGACGTCGCTGCCTGCACCATAACATTCCGTTCCGAGATCGTGGAGTGCGCTGCGTCATCCTCTGCTGTGGCAACTGCCTGCAGCGTGTATTTTCCTTTTGCTTCCGGTGTCTTCATCGTCACCGTATACGACTGCGCACCGAGTGGACCAAGAGAGAACGACGCCTCCTCACTCGCCGCTTCTTTCCCCTCCGCATCCTTGAGGACCAGGCGAAGCTTACCGCTCCTGGAACGGTCTTCGTCATTCACCATCGCTACGGTATAGTCACGCGACGCTCCGCTTTCCAGAGAAGAATGCCAGAAATTTAAATACACGCCGAGCGGATTGAACGCCTGCTCCATGGCCTTCACGAAGTGTGGCTCCAGTTGCAGAGTCTTGATGTCCTGGAAGTGGTCCGAGGTAAATGCTTTTGGATCACTCGCAGTGAGATAGACGAAGTGCAATATGCCGGCGTATCGACGATATGCCCGCCAGTACTCTGTCTCTCCACCGAGAAGATACGCCTGCAGGGCAAAGCGATTTTCTGTTGTGTTCTCGTCTCCCAGCAGCTTTGGATAAAGTTTTTGCGTCAACAGTGTCGGCGTTCCATCACGGTTCAGCCACAGCCATCCGTATTCATTCAGGATCAATGCGTGGCCAGTCTTGCTGGTGGGCGCCGAGGCCGCCGGACCCATCATCGATTCGAGATCCGTCATCTTGAAATTCGGATCAGTGGATTGTGTTGGGCTGTTGTTCATTGCCACTGAATAGAAGAGATATTGATGATCCTCCACTGGATCGTCGCCACCGGCAGGCGCGTTGTAGCTGTTCTCCCACGGGCGGTTTGAAAGGTCCAGCCCGCGCACCGCTGGAATAACCTTGGTAGTAAACTCCGGCAGCCACGATTCGTTCGTCGCATCCCAGATCGCTACGCTCGGATGATTCCAGTTATCCCGCATCCACTCCGTGTATTCGGTGATCATCTCGTTCGAGTCATACTTCAACTCAAACGGATTCCAGGTGGGATGTCCAACCCAGACCATATATTCGTTCTGGATCAGCAGACCATTCTCGTCTGCGATTTCAAGCCAGCGATCCGGCACTGGTCCGATGCAGAAGCGAAAAGAGTTCCAGTGCATCTGCTTGGGAATCGTCACCAGCAGCCGCTTCAGCCAGGCCTCATCCCATGGCAGCGTCCCACTGTCCGGATCTTCGAAAAAGCGATGCAGCGTTATGTTCGAGCCTCGCAGGAAGTAGGGCCGCCCGTTGAGGTAGGCGCGCTGCGTCACCGTATCGAAGCGGAACTCGCGCATTCCGAAGCGCGTCATTGTGTCATCGCCGGAAGTGCGCGTAGCTACCTGGTAAAGGAATGGATCTTCCGGGCTCCACAGGTGTGGCTTTGCGATTGGCACACTCTGCTTTACCAGCTTTGTTGCGCCGGCCGGCACCTCTACACTTTCGGAAACCTGCTTCGACGCTGAAGCCTTGTCCTTCCACTCGAACACCTGCTGTGCCACGCTCGTCGTAACGGCGTGGTCAGAGTAGTTGTGCAGCTCCGTCTGCACCAGGATGCTGCTGCTCGCAAGTTGCGGCGCCACCTGCACATTCGCGATCACCGGATCGCTCATCACCATCAGGCTCACGTCATCATAGATGCCCGGGGTCCAGCGATTCTTTTCGAAGTCAGTGCCCTGCGAGACGTTCTCGGGGAGCACGCCTGGATGCGCTCCAATGCGAATAACCACTTCGTTCGGCGCATCCCAGTGGATCGCCCGTGTCACATCAAAATACGCTGCAGTGAAACATGGATCGTGACTGCCGATAAGCATTCCATTTAGATAGAGCACCGTCCCGAACTGCGACTTGTTCACTTTCAAGAGGGCTACTGCACTTCGTTCCGGTGCTTTGAAAGTGCGTCGATACCAGAAGTAGTTGCGCTTCTGATGAGAGACGCCGCGCACCGCGCCAAGCTTGTCGAAGTCTGCCCGGCTCATCCGATCCTGGCGCACAAGGTTCGACAGCAACTGCCTGGTCTGATACTGATCGACATCCGCAAAAAGCGGTAGCGCGGAGTGCGCAAGCCCTGGTACAGGCACAGTGTGGGAGTAGCTCTTCGGCATGTCGTTCTCGCCTACGCTGTCCTCGATGTCCCACTTGCCGTCGAGAGAGACCGTGGCGCGCTGTGTCTTCTGCGCAAACGCAATCGTGCACATACTTGCAATACAGCCACATACCATCCACTTCATCCATCGCCGTACGTTCATCTCTCGTTCCTCCGCAGCACCCATACGTAACAGACATGGTCATGGCTCAAACGTCTGCCATAATTCTCTGAAACTCTGTGGCTCAGATATCCACTGAACGGATTCCGGATGCCGCTGATACTGCTTGTAGAGCGGCTCATACGGATCAAGATCGAGTTCGGGATAGCTCCGGCTTCCTCGTTGCTGAAGAGTCGTGTTCTGGTATCGCTCGTTCGCCGTCCACTCGATTTCGCCATTGGCCTTGATGGTTGGAAAGTGCGCCAGCCCGCCATGTGCCCGCACACCGGCATATTCAAAGCCGTACTCTCGATCGCACCATGCACCGAAGACCATGGGTTGGCTTTGATCCGCATTGATCACCGCATGCGCCCAGCCTGGTGGCACAACCACTTTCTGTCCCGGCAGAGCAGTCACTGCCACACAGCGACCGGGAATATCTGCGGCCTGCTCCTGTGCATAAATAATCGCCTTGCCTTCCCAAATCTCGAACAACTCGGGAGGTGACCATCCGCTGTGCTTTGCGATCGCATGCACATGTCCCTGGCTTCGCACCGGCTCGCGCCCCAAACGGCCTGCCGCATACGCCACCACGCCGAATAAGAGATAGCGGCTGCGCAGATCATCTTCATCCTGCTCCTGCCGCACATCCATCGCAATGGAATACACCGGGCTTGGCCCCTCGCAGCCTGGATCCATCAAACTTTTTCGGATCGCGTCGAGCGTACGGAACTCTGCCTTCGGACCACATACACCGCTGCCATAACGAAATTCAAGCGTAGCCGGATCGATCTGCACATCAAGTCCGAACGATGACCCGGTCATGCTTCGCTCCGCACGTAGGCCTTCATCGTGGCCATTGGCTTGACTGCATCACCCACCGGCGAGATGCGGTATTCACCCACTGCCGCCGGGACGATGAACGTCTCTGCATAGTGCACGGCGAACGGATCGAATGCACCTGCAGGGCTTTCAACAAGCACCTCTTGGCCTTCCACCAGGTTCAGCACATGCAAGGTACCCGCTGTGTCGTGCAGCACTGGCTTTGTAAACCAATGCCGCCGCGTCTCCAGAAACTCCAACTCATGCAAACCTGTCGCCTCTTCGTACCAGCCGTCGCCGCTGGCAATCTGGCGCACCGGGTTGATCAGGTTCTTCTGCACCCACTCGCGATCACGATTCCACTGGATATTCGCAAGGCCATGCTGCAGATGGATCGGCCGCGGCTTGCCATTCAGCCCCAATCGCGCCCAGTCCCACAACTTGAACGTGAAAATATACGGCGTCGCGCTTATTTCAAGCACCATGCTGTTCCGGCCGGAGCAATGCACGGTGCCAGCAGGAATCGAAACATGGTCATGCTTCTTCACCGGAAATACATTCACATATTTTTCTGCAGGAAACGGCGCACCGCCCGACTGTGCTTCTTCAAGATCCGTCGCCATATCTACAGCATCCACACCCGGCTTCAATCCCAGGTACACAACCGCATCCGCTTCAGCGTCGAGCATGTAGTAGCTCTCGTCCTGCGTATACGGCATTCCGAAATGCTCAGCGATATACGACCGCAAAGGATGCACCTGGAGCGAAAGATTGCCGCCGCCAACGGTGTCGAGAAAGTCGAAGCGGATCGGAAATTCTGCGCCAAATCTTTTTACGATCTCTCTTCCCAGCAAGGCTTCCGGATGTTCATGCACCAGTGACAGCGCAGGAACTTCGAACACCTCCGTGCCGAGTCTGTAACGCAAGCTGTTTTCTTCTGGAACGCAATCGAAACACCATGCATAGTTCGGCGCCTCCCCCGGCAAATCGAAATGCTGACGCATCCATTCGCCGCCCCACGGTCCGGGATCAAAAAACGGCACCACGCGAAATGGCCGCGTCACTGTCCTCTGCAGCGCCTCGCGATATAAATCCCCGGAGACACCCTTGGGTCGTTGCGCTACATTACTGTCCACGTACATATCAATAGACCGGTGCAGACGATGCTTCTCTGCATCCGCTGCGCGCCAGTCCACGAAATAAGCCCGTTTGTATAGGCGGGCTGCCGCTTCTGCCGCGTTGCCTGCCCCAAGATTGCCCACACGATGCGCCCGCTGCCGCTGCTGAATCTCCCATCGCGTGACATCGCAATAAATCAACAGCTCCCAGGTCTGTGCAACGTAAGCGGCGCCGGTGCCGTAGACAAGCATTTCACCCGGCGCCTTCGCAATCTCCTGTCGCAGCGCCTTCGTCTTCGCTTCATCAAACAGCGAGCTCAGCTCCCACGACGCCATGGTGCCGAAGACGGGATCATCGCCCAGGAACGGCACCAGGTATTCTTCCAGTGCTTGCGACGACTTCAGCGCTCGGTCTGCCAGCACCATCGGTACTCCCAGAACTTGCAGGCCCTGACGCACCTCCTCGAGGTCCACACCCGGGTAGCACTCCGCAACCATCACTCTGGATCGCTTCCTCGGTCGCTCTTCGCGGACTGCTTCCGCAATGGCCGCCCAGCCGCTCAAACATCCGGAGCTATCTTCCGAGATCAGAATCGTAGGCGTCTTGTCATAGTTCGAAGCTTTTCTAGTGTCAGATAAAGGCGAGGCGGCCATCGCGGTCATGCCACACCTCGCAGCAGCGGAACTGCTCCCAGCAAGGCTGCTGAAGCTCCAAGCTCTGTCGCTACAATCCGTATCGAATCCTTCTCCGCCCAGGCATAACGTTCTACGTACTCCCGAATCTGCGGCAGAATCCAATCTGCCCGTCGCATCACGCCTCCACCAAACACCATCACCTGCGGATCATAGGCATGGATCAGCGTCACCGTCAGCGCCGACCAGACGCCGACACATCGCGCCAGAACTTCTGCCGCCAACTGGTCTCCTGCATCCGCTGCTGCAAACAATTGTTCGAAATCGATGGCTCCTTCTGTCGTCGCGAGAGCACTTTTCGCAAATGCCTGGTGCTCACGGCAGATCGCATCCAGCGCCACCGTCGAAGCTTCTGCCTCGGCACAACCTCGATTTCCGCAGGTGCAAACGCGGCCCTGCCAGTCCACTCCAAGATGCCCTGCCAACCCGCCTGCCTTGTCAGAACCCGAGCGCATCAGCTTGCCGCCCAGCATCACCGCACCCCCGATCCCGGTACCCAGCGTCACCAGCATCGCGTCATCGGATCCCCGCGCAGCCCCAGCGAAGTGTTCTCCCAGCAGCGCCATTCGCGTATCGTTCTCGGCCTTGCCTTGCAGCCCGAAGGTCTTCATCGCCCATTGCGGAAAGCTGAAGCCGACACCATCTTCATATTTGCCATTCGCAGCCTTCACCTTGCTGTCACCATCAACAATCGCGCAGATGCCGACCGCAACCCCTTCCAACTCTTCATGTGTCACACTCTGCCGCGAGATCAACGACCGTAGTTCCTTTTCCAACTCTGCAAGAACCACTTCGAGACACGTCTTCCGAACCGGAAATCGTCCGCTCGCCAGCAGCGAGGCATCCCGCACCAATCCATATTCCACATGCGAGCCACCAATGTCCGCGGCCAGCACGATCCCGCTCATGGCCACTCCACCACCATGGCCACTCCCCTTTGCCGCATCACCCGGACACTGAATCCAGCCGCATCGATGGTTCCATAGTCATAGCCCGCATCGCTCGGCCAGCAGGCCACAAACGTTAATGGCACTTCGCCCGTATTCACTACACGATGAGCAAAGCCGCCCGGTATGTAGTGGGTTGTGCCGGCACGCATCTCTTGCATCGTAGTCTGCCGTGCTGCATTCATCAGTAGCAGTATGCCGCTTCCTAGAACAGTGGAGTAATACTCCGCGCGATCCCGCTTTGCGTGAAAATGACCACGCGTCATGAAATACTCATCGCCCACAATCCCAGGCATCACCGTGGACGAGCCCCAGAACAGGCCACCCTCGATGCCATCCGCTACCGGCTTCCAATACTCCACCGCATACACCACCTGCGCCTCATCCATCCCGAGCCGAGCCCCCTCATCCAGGAAGACGCCGCTTAGTTCCCCCACGGTCTTCCGGGATCGCTCGATGCGGGCACCGTTACCCGTCTCGCCCGTAGCTCCCATCTCACCAGAAGACAAATCCATCAACACTGGTCCAGGACAGGCCACGTTCTTCTCGTTCGCGTTCACTTCCTCGCCTCCAAAAATATCTGCCACCACAACTAGTACATAACGCGTATGGATCGTGATGAATCAAACGAACCGAAGCCGGCTTGCAGCCAGACACAGAGATGGCGTGCACCCAAAACTCACATGCACGCCACCATGCAGGATTTAGAACTGCAGCTTGAGCGCGAACTGAATCTGACGCGGCGTGGCCTGGGCGGCAGTGCTGCCAATCTGGCCAGCGCTCACTCCCGGAACACCCACACCATTCGTATCGTAGGACGTGATAGTGCTGTTCGGTGAACTGAAGGTAGGCGTATTCAAAAGGTTGAAGGTCTCGGCACGGAACTGCAGGTCTATTCCCTCCCTGATCGGAAACGCCTTGAACAGCGAAAAGGCCAGCGCCTGCGTGCCTGGTCCATACACTTGGTTGCGCTCCTCGTTCCCCAGCAAGCCGGGAGCCTGCAGCTTGAAACGGGTCACGTCGTACCACTGCGCAATCGACTTCTGAAATTCTGGCTGCGACGAAGCGACAACGTTGGGCCTGTCGTTGCCCAGGCCGATATTGCTCTGATCACCGTTCGAGTTCTGCACAGTGAACGGAATGCCCGTCTGCCAGTAGTAAATGGAGTTCAACGACCAGCCCTTCACCACCTCTCCTTTAATTCCCGTCGCCGTAGCGCCAAATGGCAGGGAGTACGTCATAGTCAAAGCGATTCGGTGCCGCGTATCGATGTCGGCATTGCCGTAATCGTATTGGTAGTAGCTGTTCTTCACCTGGCCCTGTCCGGCACCGTTGTCCACAAGGCACGCGCCAACGCAATTGCCTACCGGCTGACCTTCGTCAACAACCTGGGCATTCGTCAGGTTATGCGCCAGCGTATAGTTCACGTTCGCCGCCAGCCCTGCTCGCAGCCTGCGCTCCACCTGCAGTTGCAACGCGTTGTAGTTCGATGACAACACGCTCCGGCGCTCCTGGAGATTGACTGTCGGCAGCGCGGCGATCGGCGCCGCCGCACCTGGCGTCGACCGCTGATTACTGTTCACATTATTCAGAACCAGTCGCGCTCCGTGATTTCCCACATACGCGGCAGTCAGCACATTCCCGTGAAAATCCTTCTGCACATTCAGGCTGTACTGCTGCAGGTACGAGCTCTTGAAGTCGGGATCAGTCGCGTAGATCGTCGTGCCGGCATAGTTCGCAGGATCTGTCGCCAGCACAAGATTAGCCGAGGGCAGTGGAAGACCCGTACTCAGCAGGTATCCTTGCCCGTCCGCCGGATTCGCGAACGCTGCGGGGCAGGCTCCCGAACTCGTCGATGCCGTTGTTCCGCAGCCGAAACTGAATGTGAACGGTGCATTCTTCATGAACGCGCCTGACGTGGAATTACCCGGGAAGAACGACAGGCCGTACCCGCCGCGCACAACCAGTCCGGGAGCTGCCGTGTAAGCAAATCCGAGACGCGGCGCAACATCGCCCCAGTCCGTCTTGACGTTGGCCGTCGCGCTCGATTTCTGTGCCCCCGGCAGTGTCGGACCTACCAGCAAATCCAGCGTCGAATCAAAGTTTGAGAAACCGCCATTCGCCGACGTAAACGGCGTATACACGTCATAACGCAGACCCAGGTTCAGCGTCAGGCCCTGCAGTATGCGCCAGTCATCCTGGATGAACAACGAGTTTTCCCACGAGCGAAAGGCCGGCGTGTCGACCGTGTAGTTCCTCGTTACGTTCGCCGCCTGGTCCGTCAGCAGGTCCCCCAGCGAGTTGCCTGTGTAGCTGGTCTGGAAGTTGATCGACCCACGCGGATGAGCGCTCTGTCCCTCACTCACCTGCCGTCGCAGTATGCCGCCGCCCATCTTTATGTTGTGCGTTCCCCGTTGCCACGACACAGTTCCCTGGTATTGGAATGTGTTGTTCTGGTCCAGCAGTGGCACGTAGTCCGCATCGCCCAGCGCGCCATAGGGTTGCGAGAATGACAGGTTCGGCAGCCCCGAGCTCACCACATCTCCCGGCAGGTTGACGCAGCTTGTCGCCGTGCATGGAAATCCAAATGTGGTTGCGACCGCTTGCCCCGCGTTCACCGGGCTCGATTCGTTGTTCAGCCGCAGATAGGAAGCCCGCAGGTCGAGGATCAGGTTCGGACTGAAAACATGTGTGTAGCCAAGTGCCCCGTTCTGTTCCTGGTCGGTCGCCGGGCCGGCAAAACTTCCATAGGGCCCCTGGCCTGGATTCACTCCGTTCACCACCGGATAATTACCGGGGATATAGGAATTGGCATTGTTGAAGGTATACCGCGCGTACGCCGTGTCTCTGTCTCCGAAGTGGTAATCCACCTTGGCATCGTAGGTTGACGTAAATTGCGTCTGCCCTGCTGTGTAGCTGAAGTTGTTGGTGGGCGGCGCGCAATTGCCGGGGATCGCAGGTGTCGACGTTGGCGTCGGATACAGTTTGAAATAGTTCAAGCCGATCTTCTGGATGGCACCGGCCGCAATCACCGGGCATCCCGGGCCCAGGTCAGAAAAATTTCCCGGGTTGGCTTCTTCAAACGCCGTCGGCACAGTCGACGTCTGGGTCACTCCTCTCACCAGCCGGAAGGCTTCATAGTCAAAAAAGAAAAATGCTTTGTCTCGCTTGATCGGGCCGCCCACACTTCCACCGAACTGGTTCTGCCGCAGCTCCGGCTTCGGTCCGGTCGTTGAAAAATAGTCTCTGGCATCCAGCTTGTCGTTGCGCAGGTATTCGTAGACGGTCCCATGGAACTGGTTCCCGCCGGACTTGGTAATCAGGTCCACCACGCCGCCTACCGTACGCGACACCTCGGCCGTGTACAGGTTGGTCAGCACCCGCACTTCCTGGATCGCATCGATCGACGGGCGCACTCCTACGCTGCCAATAAACCGTTCGTTGTTATCCATGCCGTCGATCAGGTTGTTGTTGTTCTCGTCGCTCTGCCCGTTCGCAGCGAAATTTGAACCTTGCCGCCGGTCATCGGGCCGCGTGCCGCTCGCCAATCCATTTCCAAGGCCACCCGTCACACCCGCCGAAGTCGTGATCAGGTTCAGAACATTGCGACCATTCAAAGGCAGGTTCTGCGTAGCCTCGCTCGTGATCAGTGTGCCTACGGTTGAGCTGTCCGACTGCAGTGCCGGCGTCGTGCCATGCACCTCCACCGTCTCGGTCGATTGGCCCGGCGACAGCGTCGCGTTCACCCTCGCCCGGTCACCCGCAGCCAGTGTCACCTGCGCCGCATATCCCTTGAATCCCGCTGCCGTTACAGACACTCGGTAGTTTCCCACCTGCAGCAGCGAAAACAGGAACTCCCCATTGCTGCCTACCGACGCGGTCTTCACCTCACCGGTCGAGCTCTCCGTTGCCGTTACTGTTGCATTCGTGACCACGGCCCCGCTCGCATCTAAGACCGTGCCCACAATATCCGCCGTCGTCACCTGCGCTTCCACGCACACCGTCATCAGCAAAAGCGCACACATCATTGCCAGAAACGACATGGCCTTCGATGCTTGGCGCCTCAACGCTGCATTCCTCATGCCGCAAACCTCCAGAAATAAACGTCCACTTTGCCGAATGACCGGTTCTTCTCCAAAAGGAACGCCTTGAACCGGAGTGTTCGAAAGCGTCTCGATTTAGCGCCATGCATCTGCCAACTGTCAAGCGGCATGAGCATAATTTTGAGCTTTATGGCAAATATCGAGCATTTTACTTCTCGATTTGGGCGAGCCCGCAATAAGCAGGCGAGCTGGATAAGGCTCCGCTGCTCCCCCTTCAGAGACTCATGAGAGTCGATGTGGGAGGAATTACGGCGCAGTAATCGGTCCGAAGTCACAACAGCGGACGCAGCACCGTCACTCAGCCGAGTGCTGGGAAAGCAGGCGTCCCTGCGGTTTAGTGTCAAACAGTCAATTTCGAAGGAATCGCAGCCGTGGTGGATGGTGGGAAGCGGAACCAGTCTTGCGTTCCTGCTCCTGCTTCCATCGCGCCGTCTTGCATGCTTCACGGTGCTCGTGCTTTCCCGGCGCCGGTCGAAAACGCAGATGGAAACTTCACCATCGTGGGCGGCTGCGGATTGCAGCACGCTTCCTCTCGCGAGATTGATCTGCGGCCGGATGGCACCGTGATCTCTAAATCTGACGACAGCCTCAGGGATGAACAGGCAGAGACCACGCTCAGCCGCTTGGACAACGGCAGCATCCGACCTTGGGCATCGCGATATCACTTGTTGCCAGTCAGCCGCTGACTGACTCAACATTCCTGTTGCGAAGCATCCAGGCTTGCGCGGCACCCAGCAGCCCTATATTTTTCCCGAGAGAGGAGAGCGTTATCGCCGTGTGCTGCACGGGCACCTGCGTGCAGTATTTCTGCACCAGGGCTTTTGCTTGCTCCAGGAAAAGCTCACTGCTTTGCATCACTCCACCTCCAAGACATATCGCCTCGGGAACAAACAGGGTGACGAGATTGGCCAGGCCCACACCGAAATAATGGCCTTCGCGCATCACCGCCCGCCGTGCCAGCGATTCGCCATTCTTCGCAAGGCCGCATATCTCTGCCGCAGTCAGCAGGCCTCTCTCCGGATCCTGCGCGGCAAACCACGCACTCATCGCTGAACCGCTCGCAAGACTTTCCCAGCAACCCGAAATGCCGCAGTAACAAAGCGGGCCGGAGGGATCGATGACTTGGTGACCGAACTCCGGATGCGCTCCGCGAGCACCACGGTAAAGCTGCCCACCTTGCACCACACCTCCGCCAATACCCGTACTGACCGTGACATAGATAAGTGTCCCCGTCGTCCGGGTTGCGCCCCATGCATATTCCGCCAGGGCCGCTGCATCTGCATCGTTCTCCACAGCGACTGGAAGTCCCGTGCGCTCACCGATCTCAGCTGCGAGATTGCCGCCCTCCCAGCCTGGCAGTGTACCCACATCTCCAATGACTCCTGTGAACGGATCGAGCGGTCCCGGGCATCCAATGCCGACGCCGCCAACATCGCCACACATGTCAATTCCCCGCTGGAGCATCTGCTGAATGCGAAAGACTGCAGCTTCGAATCCGCCAGTTGGATTGGTGGGACACTCGTCGCGAAACAGGATCTCACCGTCATCGCGAACGATTCCGACGGCAATCTTGGTGCCTCCAATATCGACAGCTCCAATCAGTTTCGTCATTACCTTCCTTCAGGATTTCTGATCGCTTCTCCATCGCAGCGAGGGATTCTCCACCGAGCACCTGCGCTCAAAGAAGGAGGCTGAAAATGTCATAGGGATTTTGTAGTTGGTAGACAAAGCCCTCCGCTCGCTCAAACCCGCTCTCCAATCCCCGGAAGAGTGCAACCCGATCCTGCAAAGCATAGTAGCGGTCGGGCGTCTGACTTGCATGAGCGTAGCAGGCAGCCTTCTTGACAGCTTCAAAGCGAGAAATATCCGAGTAGCGGTTCGGCGAAAACTGCAGCGTATCTTCGCCATCCGAAACCTCAAAATAGTAAAGAGCGAATTTCTTCTTTGCACTCTGCCAGGCGTCATAGCAAAGCATCGCCACCGCACGATGATCGCGGTGATTGTCGATCATCCAATGGGTGAAGACAGCATCCGGAGCTTCCGCATCAAGAGTTGAAGCAAATCGTTCATAGTGGACTTTATCGACGACTGCATTGCCATTTTGCTGGCCCGCGTACACGGCGCGCGCACGCAGCACGGCGCAGGCATCCCTGGCTTCTGCAAGTCGGGTTGCTGCGGGAGTAGGCGGCCATGCGCCGTCATTCAGATACAGCAGCACCACTTCGTGGCCCTGCTCCGTAAGCCTGGCTATGGTGCCGCCGCAGGCATATTCCGGATCGCCAGGATGACCTCCGGCAACGACGACTTTCAACCGCCGACGCGTGCCTCGCAGAAGGGCGCCACTGTTCTGCGACGAAGCGTCAGCTGCCATGGCCCCCGTCAGTAAGCTTCCAGTAACGAGAAGAGAGCGCCTGGTGATGGACATGTTTCCTCTTGCAATCAGTTCTCCAGCAGATTGCAGAATAGCGGATTACTGTGGCACCCCGTTGTATTCAAGATAGACAGTCAGACTGACTTCTCCAGCGGCTTTCCCGCTCTCTGACAAAGTCCAATGCAGATCCTGGGTCGGCGTAACAGGAATCACAGAAGTGGGTGTCTGCGTAATGGCCGCCGACGGTGGAAGAGGAACGGTCCGTGTAAGAAAGAGCTGCGCCGGATAATTACTGTGAGCTCCCACATGGTAGAGGGTGTCCGCGATGGGCGTCCATCCCTCAGGGAGCGCAGATCGCAGAACCAGGTCTCGAGCCTGGTCGGTATCGTTGTGGATCAGCAATGGCACCCACAGCGAACTATTCGAGCTGAAAGCCGTTTGAGGCTTAACGAAACTAAGTGCTGCGGCAATGCCATGAGCTATCTGAAACTGTTTATAAAAAGCCCATGGACCGCCCAGTTCGAGACCTACACTAGAGCGAGCGTCGACATGATAGCCGGGAGGCGGAACGTAAGGAATGGGCCTGGCATAGATGCCGTCCCAGACATCGGCCTCCGGCGAAGTGATCCTGACCAGTGACTTGGCGAGAACAAGATGATCCGGCATGTTGGCGTAATAATCGAGCAGTGGATCGATCTGCGTTGCATACAGCTCCCAGGCCTTTTTGTTGAGAGTTGCGTAGCTGACGCCCCTGGATTTCGAGATGTCGCTGGCAAGGTAAGTCGGCCCGTGGTGAGCAAGGAATTCCTGGTGGCTCGCATCGGATACAAAGTAAAGTTTCTTGACCTGCCAGGGATGCAATCCTTCGCCATAGTTATTGATGTCGAAGTAGCGCTTAGGCGCATTCACCTGCTCGGCGAACACAGTAGGATCACCGGCCAGGTCGAAGGCTTCGGTCGCCACAACAGACGACGCCTGGTGATCGCCATGATTTTCACCCGCCACATAAGCAGGCATCCAGGTCAGAATTACCTCCGGCCGCGTGAGCCGAACCAGGCGAACAACTTCTTCAAGAGCCTCACCATGGCCCAGGGTTTCAAGTGAATGAAGCACGTCCTGCGTCGCCGTGTCGGTCCCATGCAGGAACCACACATTGTCAATGCCGCTGGCGCCAAGTGAGCGGCGAGCTTCCATCTCCCGTTCATCAGACATGGCCTTACTCTGCTCCATGCCGGCAGCGTTGCCTCCGGAGTTCCCGCGCGTCGAAAAGATGACTGCGACACGCTTATGTTCGTCCAGAGATGCACGAGTGATGTAGTTAAGCAGGCCGGTATCATCGTCGGGATGAGCGACCACCACCAGTATGTCCGCCTTGTAGCGATCGTCGGATGCGGGCAGTTTCGGCGCGGTCTGCGTCTGCGTATGGCCGGCCGCTGCCATCGCGAGGACTGTCGCAGCGATGCCGGCAGAGAAAATTTTCTTCAAAGCTTCACCTTGGTTGAGCGTTATGTCTCTGTAGGAAACTCAGACAACTCAAGAACTAGAAACGAATGTGCAGGCCGAACTGCATCTCGCGCATATCCGCGCGAATGGACGTAATCGTACCGGCACTCGGACCGCTGTCGACATAGTTGTTGGGTGTATTCAGATTCACATGATTGAGCGCGTTGTAATTCTCCCAGCGAAATTGCACCGACTTTCCTTCAGCAATCGTAAATACCTTGCCCAGCGAGAGATTCATCAGGAAGATCCGCGGACCGATCAGTGAATTCTTGGAAACATCACCATCGCGATAAAGACCCTGCGGTGCGGTATAAGCCGCCGGATTGAACCACTCGAAGCGGTTGGGATTGGGAACATGCGGATCGGCGATCTGGTCGGGCCGTACATTATTGAAGTCTGCGTTGAGCAGTGGAGCATTGCCAACGTTCGGCGTGAAAGGCACACCTGACGTTGCCGTGGTGATGCCATTGAACTCCCAGCCTCCCGCGATAAGATCCAGCGGACGGCTGATATTGGCGCCGAAATGCTGGCCGCGACCATAGGGAAGATGCCAGACATTTGACACCGCAAGTTGATGACGCCGATCAAAACTGGCTGGGCCATAGTCGGCTTTGTAGTCGAGATTGTTGTCGGCTACCCCGCCGAGTTCCGTGTCGTCCAGCGCCTTCGAGTAGGCATAAGCCACGATGAAATCGAGGCCGTGAGCCTGGTGCTCAACCCACTTCATCTGCAGACTGTGGTAATTCGAGTTATCGCAGTTGCATAGACTGTAGAGACCCTGCTCAAGCCCGAAGGTCGGATAGAACCGCCGACGAGGATCGTAATCACCCGGCCCAGGGACTGCCTGGTTCAGGTTGGCGTTCACGAAGATATGACGGCCTACGTTGCCGACATACGAAGCTTCAATCGACATCGTCGGTGTGATCTGATGTTGCACTGCAGCGTTCCAGAATTGGGTGAGAGGTATATGGTACTTGTTCGGAGGATCGAGAAAATAGTAGACGGAGATATTGTCCGGCAATGGATAGCGGCCGGAAGCTGCTACAGCCGGCAGAACAGGTACCGGCGGCCCGGCGAAAAGATTATAGGAAGAGCCATAACTGTTGTTGGCGCCGATAAATTGCGGAAGAATGACTGGTGGATCGTAATCAGGAGCCTGCCCAAAGACTGCTCCCAGGCCTGCCGGTGTAAAGCTGCTGCCGTAACCAGCGCGCAGCACAGTCTTCGGTTCGACCTGGTAGGCCACGCCAATTCGTGGAACAAAGCCTGTCTTATAAGCAGTGAAGTTCATGCTTTTCGACACACTGCCAACCCCTGCGATCAGGACTTCACCCGTCTCCGGATCGAAGCTGCCTGCGCCACCAGGAGAGGCTGCGTTCTGCGGCAGATAGTTTTCGTAGCGCAGACCGTAGCTCAAGGTCAGCTTCGACGTGGCGCGCCATGTGTCCTGCGCGTAGAAAAACATGCGTGTCTGACGCAGACCGGGATGCAGGTTGGCGCCTGTGAAGTAGCGGGCGAATGAGTCAGGCGCACCAAAGATTAACGAGGCGATACCTGCGCCAGTCGTCTGGCCCGTATCCTGTCCAGCGGTGTCAACATCGAGGTTGCCGGTAGTCGATGGATCGAATGAAAGCTCGCCGGAACGGTGGCTGTCGCTTGGTACGCGTTGCTGCTGCGCACGACGAACATCGGCACCCCAGCCGATCGTGTGCGTACCCAGAATCTTGGTCCAGTTATTGACCCACTGGAAATGGTTTTCCGTTTCGAAGAGCGGGCAGTTGCAGGCGTTGACGCTGAGAGAATATCCAAAGTCAAAGCCGCCCTCACCATTGACTGTAAAAGCCGGCATCCCGCTGGTCGCAGCTGTTCCAAGATTCAACCCGGGAATCCCGGCGTCGGTCGCGGGAGTGGTGTTGAGACCGCCAGGCTGCACGCGCACCTTGTAGCGATAGGTGCCGAAGCGAGCCTCAAGGATTAACGAAGGACTAAAAGTCTGCGTAAAACCTAAAGCGAGACTCTGGTTCGTTGTGTCAGACGTGCCGGCAAAATCAGTACCCTGCAGCGATGGGCCACCGGCAATCGCTCCAAACGCACCAGGCGCGGCATTCGAAAATTCGCTGATCGTGTACCGGCCGAAAATCCTGGTCTTTGGACCAACCGCGTAGTCGATGCGTCCGTCCTCCTGGTCGTCCTGAAACGTCTGCTTACCCGTTGCCACATAATTGTTGGCCAGTGCCCCAGCGCCACCCGTGTTGGGAAGCGGCAGATAGGCAAGCAGCTTGGTGATCGATGTCGGAACCGATGGAAAAACATTCAGCTGCCCCTGGTACGAAACCGCTTGCCGCCCGCTGCCATCCGGATTGCCGGTATTCGGATCGAACACCATGCCCGCCTGCGGCTGGACAAAGTTGCCCTCCGTAGTCTGCACGAGCGGAGCACCGGGGATCACACCTCCCAGCAGTGCCGACAAATCACCGGCGCGTTCCGCCGCAGTCGGCACCGTCACAACTGCCGGCGATCCGGTGGTGCGCCGGGTGCCCTGGTAGTCAGCAAAAAAGAACAGCTTGTCCTTAAAGATCGGTCCTCCCACGGAACCGCCAAACTGCTGCCAGTGCAGCGGAAGTGCGCCCGGCGCGAAAGGATTCTGCGCATTAAAGTAGCCATTCCGCAGATAGTCGAAGGCAGAGCCGTGAAACCGGTTGGTGCCCGATTTAGTCGTACCCTGCAGCAAAGCGCCTCCGACAGATCCGAATTGCGCATCGTAATTGCTCGTCGTCACCTTCAACTCTTCCAGCGAATCGATGTTGGGATTGATGACTGCGATGCCGAGGATCGCGCTGTTGTTCTCCGTGCCATCCAGCAGGAAGCCATTAGCGAAAAACTGCTGACCATTGCTCGAAAACTGGTAGCCGCCCTGCGGGTTCTCTGCCGCAGAATGCTGGAAGCTGGTGAGTTGAGTTCCCGGGACAGTAAAGACCAGCCCCGTCGCATTGCGATCGATGACAGGAAGATTCTCAACCTCTGTCGTCTGCAGCGTCGTACTCACTTCCGCACGATCCACCTGAAGCAACGGGGTCTCATCCGTTACCTGGATCGTTCCCGACTGCGCGCCCACCTGGAGCCGCGCATTTACCTCGACCGTCGTGTCCACGTGAACCTGGCAAGTACTCGTGAAGTTGCCGAAACCCGCTGCAGTCACCGTCACGGAATAAGAGCCGGCCAGCAGCTGGCCTTGCGCGTACTCTCCCTGGCCGCCGGTAGTAGCGTGATATTCCGTCCCACGATCCACGTCTTTGATCAACACTGCAGCGCCGGGTAAGGCCGCGCCGGAAGCATCCGTGACAGCCCCGGCAATCCTGCCAAAAACCGCCTGCGCTGACAGCGCTGTGGAGCTTATCTGGGCAAGGATCAACACCACCAGGTACGAGAGAAACAACAATGACTGACGCTTCATTCAGAACTCCGGATGAGTAGTTACGGAACTGCCGGCTTCAGATAGTGCGGTAGGACGTCATCGCGACAAACTAAAGTTCGGAAGACGCTTGTAAAGAATGCACGGTTCGCATCGTTGCCAGTCAATGTGGAATCGACTCTCACTCGAAGTGAGCGCCGGTGGCCGCGATGCTGCAGCTTATGTGGACATGCAACAACAACGCCGTGCGGGACGGGAGACGACAGATACAGGTGTTGCCTGTTGCAGCAGTTTGCAAGTTCTCATGTCGGCTCCTTCCACAAAATCTTCGGCTTCGTACGCCTGCGGAGTGCAGGCTTGTTCTGAAATGTAAATGATTGTTACAGGGCGTTCCAACAAAAATGCACGCTACGTGCGGTTCACAAAGCTTCCGCCGCACCAGTCCACGATCAGCAATGCCAGAATCGTCGCACAGGAAACTACTTCCTCCAGCACAACGTGCTCTTCCACCGTGTGCGCAAACGCAACATCTCCCGGGCCATACAGCACAGCCGGCACCTTGCCGTAGATGGTGAAAAGTCGCAGGTCCGATCCATACGGCACGCCCTGCAGATTGGGTCGTTCGCCCAGAACCTGTTCATGCGCTTCACTTAACTGGCGAATGATCGGATCGTTAACGCTGGTGCTCCCGGGTTCGAACTGCCCCTCGAACCACTCCAGTGTCGGAGGATGCTCGGTGAGCCACTCATCTTGAGCGATCGCGCGATCAAGGCAGCCGACAAGGGCAGCGCGCGCTGCAGCAACCGATTCTCCAGGAAAAACACCAAACCGACCTTCTGCCACAAGTTCTTCAGGAACCGTCGATGGCCAGTCGCCGGCAGCCAGCGTACCGATACTGATGGGCGCCACGTTCTGCTTAAACTCGAATAAGGGATTCGCGTAGCTTGCATGGCGGGAACGATCGAGCTCTTCCAGTGCAGCAAAGATAGCCTGGAACTTCTCGATCGCGCTCACTCCAAACCGCTTCATGCTGGCGTGGATCGCACGCCCGCTGACGCGGATGCGAAAGCTGAGTGCGCCGGAGTGAAGAGGACAAACACGCAAACGCGTGGGCTCCATGATCACTGCTGCGTCTGCCGAAAAGCCACGCACGATCGTGGTGAGCGTGCCGACCCCGCCACTCTCTTCCCCAATAACACTTTCGAACAAAACACTTCCAGCCGGCTTGAAGCCCAGTTGACGTAGCGCCTGAATCGCGAAGACGCCTGCAGCCAAACCCGCCTTCATGTCGCATGCCCCGCGACCGTGGAGTCTTCCTCCCTCTACGACACCATCCCAGGGCGGATACTTCCAGAGCCCCGCTTTGCCAATGGGAACCACGTCCATGTGACCATTGAGAATCAGATCTCTGCCCTTGCCACTCCCGGCCCACGTGCCCACAACATTCAGGCGATCCTGGAACGGCACGCCATCGTCAGAGAACGCCGGGTGACTTTCCAGCTCTGCAAAGTCAGACGCGAGTATCTGTGTTTGGCATTGCAATGATCGCAACTTGTCAGCGATGAAATACTGCGCTGGCTGCTCATGACCGGGAAGCGACTGGAAACGCACCAGCTGTTGCAGGAAATCGGTCATTGGCATCCGCAGACTCTCCACCTCTGCGCAAATTGCTTTTAGCATCAGTCCCCTGGTCCCGTCGCTCACCGAGCACACGCTGGATTTACAACGCAGTCTAGCAGAGCAGCTTTGTTCTTCCGTCTGCGTCGGCGACTCTGTCCCTCCCGGGTCAGCCGTGTACCATCAGCGGACAACACGGATCGCAGGAAGCACAACGATTCGGACATTCCCGCAGTGTCGAGTAGTTTGGAAATACCAGGTCTGCAATGACAAAAGAAAACTCGTCCCGCACCTCGATCCGCTGGTGGATGCTCGCCGGACTTACCAGCTTTTCCTTTGTGAGTTATCTGGATCGGGCAAACATCTCCATCGCGGCCGAGTTGATGATTCCCGCGCTCGGCATTACCAAGATCCAGATGGGCCAGATATTTACCAGCTTCCTCATCGGCTACGCTATCTTCCAGGTGCCGGGTGGCTACATCGGAGACAAGCTGGGCGCGCGGGTGACGCTGGCCGCCTCCGCACTGGTATGGGCTTTAGCTACTCTCGCGACCGGCCTGCTTCCTGTTCTATTTTCGGGTGCCTTGACGCTCACCTTCGTCGCGCTCTGGATCGTTCGATTTTTCCTCGGCATCAGCGAGGCAACCACCTTCCCCGTCGGCAACCGCGTAGTGCGCAACTGGATGCCGCCGCAAGAACGCGCCTTTGGCACATCGCTCTTCATTCTCGGCACCTGCACAGCCTCCGCGATCACTTCGCCGCTGGTCTCCTGGCTCATGCTGCGCTTCGGCTGGCAGATGTCGTTCTATCTCACATCGATACCGGCCTTCCTGATCGCCCTCGTATGGTTTCGCTACTCAAGAGACACTCCGCAGATGCACCCGATGGTAAACGCACTTGAGGCAGCCCATATTCAAGCTGGCCTCGACAGTGGATCAGCAACGGCCGACGCCACGCCCCTGCTCGTGCTTCTGCGCAGGCGCAATGTGTATCTGCTCGTGCTCAGCTATATGAGCGAGGGCTACGTTCTCTTTATTTTTGTCTTCTGGCTCTACATCTACCTGGTTGAAGAGCGGCACTTCACCATAATTCGCGGAGGCTGGGTCGCGACCATCCCGTGGCTTGCCGCCGTCGCATTCGCGCCCGTCGGTGGCTACGCCTGCGATCGCCTGGGAGCGAAGTACGGCAGATTGGCGGGCGCCAGGATCGTCGTGATGATTGGCTATGCCTTGAGCGGCCTGCTGCTTTTTCTGGCTGCCTACGCAACCACACCCTGGATCTGCGTAGCCGCCTTGTCGCTGAGCATCGCCTTTCTCATGGCAGCCGAATCCCCCTTCTGGGCCGTCGCCACGCACCTAGGCGGAGCCAGCGTAGGTACACTCTCCGGAGTCATGAACGCAGCAGGAGTCCTCGGCGGCATCCTCTCGACCTCCCTAGTGCCTGTCCTCGTCGAGCATTTTGGATGGCTTATAGCCCTGGGCTCCGGAACAGTGATGGGTCTCTTCTGCGTCTTCGTATGGATCGCAATCAGGGAACCTGTCCCGAGTGCAGAAGCAGTATCTTTGCCGCTCCGACGCAACGCAGCAAGATGAACAAGGAGTGCCATGAATCCTTCCGATGACGTGATAGTGCTGGGGCTTGGTGCGGTGGGGAGCGCCACCGCCATGCATCTAGCCGAACGGGGACTTCGCGTTAGAGGCTTCGACCAGTATGCGCCGCCCCATACCCTCGGATCTTCACACGGACGATCCCGCATCTTTCGCCAGGCCTATTTTGAAGACAGCCGCTACGTGCCGATGCTGCTGCGCGCATACGAGTTGTGGCGCAAGCTGGAACGCGATGGGGAACAGTCTCTGTTGCATACAACAGGTGCGCTGGTTCTTGGCTTACCCGGCGGTGACCTGGTAGCCCGCAGCGCTGAAAGTGCGCGGCAATTTGATCTGCCGCATCAGGTGCTCGATACCGCGGAGCTGCGCCGTCGTTACCCGATCTTTGAAGTCCCAGACCGCGCGCAGGCTCTCCTCGAGCACAATGCCGGCTATCTCGTTCCGGAAGACTGCATCGCGCAGCAACTGCGACAGGCGCAGAGAAATCATGCTCAGCTCCACCTGAACGAAGCCGTACTCGCATGGTCGGCAGAACCAGGCAATAGCGGGGTGACCGTGCGCACTACAAATGGCACCTACTCGGCCGAACGCCTCATCATCACCGCCGGACCCTGGGCACCGCAGATACTCGCTGAGTTGAACCTGCCGCTGCGTGTAACCCGGCAAGTGCTCTGCTGGTTTGCGCCGGAAGGCGGCATGGACGATTTCCGTCCTGACCGCTGTCCCATTTACATCTTCGAAGCCGAGGCAGGAGAGCCGGCACTGTACGGCTTTCCTCTTACCGGACCCGACGCTGAAGGAATCAAGGTCGCCCTTCACGGCAGCAGCGAGGTTTGTACGCCGGAGACTGTGGAGCGTGACATACGTCCGGACGACGAGTCAATCATCCGGGAGCGGCTGGCTACAACCATACCGCGGCTGGCAGGACGCATGCTCCACGCTGACACCTGCCTTTACACCATGACCCCCGACGAGCACTTCATCATCGATAGCCATCCGCAGCATGCAGCCGTGACCTTGATCAGCGGATTGTCCGGCCATGGTTTCAAATTCGCGGTAGTACTGGGCGAGGTGCTGGCCGATATCGCAATGAATGGGAAAAGCAGCTTCGATCTTGGCCTGTTCTCACTTAATCGCTTCGCGAGCCAAACTGACTTCACGTCTAAACAGAACTCAGGTTGACTTCCCTGGTCTCTCGAATCAGGAGCAGGCCAAACAGGCTCAGCATGGCGGCGAAGGAAAGATAGTAGCCAACAGAGTTCAGCCCGAAGTGCAGGGCGAGCCAGGTGGCAATTGAAGGCGTCAGCGATGCCCCCAGGATACCTGCCAGCGAAAACGCAAGCGAGCTGCCGGAGTACCGGACAGCCGTCGGAAAAATCTCGGAGATGATCGTGCCCAGCGGTCCGTAGGTCAGGCCCATCAGGCCCAGTCCGAGAATCAGCGTCAGCGTCGCACCTGTCTGCCCGGCAGAAAAAAGCGGACCGAGGAACAAACCAAATACGAAAATTGAAACCTGCACCCACAGCATCACGATGCGCCGTCCTTTCTCGGCAAAGTAGGCAGCTACCGGGATCGTCAGCGCGAAGAAGAGCACACCTAAAAGCTGGATGAGCAGAAATCGCTCGCGCGAGAAGCCGAGATGACTCGTGCCCCACGAGAGTGTAAATACGGTCATCAGGTAGAAGAGAACAAACGTCGCGAGACAGATGAGGATCCCCGCCAACATCGATCTCCAGTTGTTACGAAACACAGCCAGGACCGGGTAGCTTTCCTTCTCGCCGCGTTTAGCAGCTTCCGCGAAGACCGGCGTCTCGGTAATCGTGAGACGGACATAGAGGCCGAGCAAAACCAGCGCAGCACTCGACAGAAACGGCAGACGCCAACCGAAGGCAAAAAACTGCGCATTGGTAAGAGTGTGCGACAACAGGAAGAAAACACCGCCGGAAAGAAAGAAGCCCAGAGGTGCCCCGAACTGCGGAAACATCCCGTACCAGGCGCGGCGACCTGCCGGAGCATTCTCGATCGCGAGCAGGATGGCTCCTCCCCATTCGCCACCGAGGCCAATGCCCTGCCCGAAACGACAGATCACGAGCAGCAGCGGCGCCAGGACACCAATGGATCGATAGGTAGGAAGAGCGCCGATAGCAAAGGTTGAAAGACCCATGGTGCCGAGCGCGACAACCAGCGTAGCTTTACGGCCGATACGATCGCCAAAGTGGCCGAACAGGGTCGCGCCGATCGGCCGCGCGATAAACGCGACAGCAAAGGTGGCGAGTGAAAGCAGGATCGCGGAAGCAGGACTGGCCTTCGGAAAAAAGAGAGACGGAAATACCAGGACAGCCGCAGTCGCGTATATATAGAAGTCGAAAAACTCAACAGCTGTGCCGATGAGCGAGGCAAAAAGAACCTGGGCCGGCCGGTTGCGGAGCTCGCGTTTTTGGTCGGTTCCGAGTGTCATGCCTGTCCTATAATCGCACCGCGCCAATACCTGGTGTGCCTGGTATAAGGGGACCGAAGTTCGGGGATCAAAGAAATTTGTGCAATGTCGCGTGCACTCCCTGGCTTGCAAGAAGTTGCAGAGCGCTCGTCACACTTCCAACGAATTGTTCATTGGTCGCGAGAGTTGCGCCAAAGATGGACTCCTGCTTCAGGAACGGACTCGGATCCATCAAAGATTGTGCGGCAACAGCAGCAAGCTCCGATGCGCGAGCGTCGACAATGTCCATGGGCTTGCCGGCTTCGTCTGTAGTCCGGGAGAAATAGAAAATCCAGCTGCCCACCACCAGGGCGAGAAGATCAACTGGCGCGCCACGATCGAGAAGTTCAGCAATGGAGGGCAGCAGCCACTTCGGGATTTTGGCAGAACCCTCCGAGCAGATGCGAGTGACCTGGTCATTGATCGTGGGATTGGAAAAGCGTTCGATGAGAGTGCGCTTGTAGTCCGGGATCGAGGTTCCCGGAATGATCGGTACCACCGGTGTGACCTGGTCCATGAACGCAACGATGAAGCGGCTGAACAGTGGATCCTGCATGATCTCGTGAACGCGAACATAGCCATGTATCGCGCTGAGGTAAGCCATGGCCAGATGGCTTCCATTCAGCAGGCGCATCTTCATCAATTCATACGGAGCAACATCCGGGGTAAACTGCACACCCACGCGCTCCCAGGCCGGGCGCCCGGCAGAGAAAGTATCTTCGACAACCCATTGTCTGAACGGCTCGGTGACCACGGGCCAGGCATCCTCGATGCCGAAGTTCCTGGAAACATATTCGACATCGGCTGGGTAGGTTGCGGGAGTAATGCGATCCACCATTGAATTCGGAAACGCAACATGATCCGCAATCCAATGCTGTAGCGCCGCATCGGCAACAGCCGTATAGCCAAGCAGGACTTTGCGGATGACCTGTCCATTGTGCTGCAGGTTATCGCAGGACATCACCGTAAACGGCGGCAGATTACGATGTCGGCGGCGCTTCAGGGCTTCCGCGATGAGGCCAATTGACGTCGCCGGCTCCGCAGGATTTCGAAGGTCATGCTGGATACTGGGATGGTCCACAACAAAGTCGCCCGTACCTTCGTCGATGAAGTATCCGCCTTCGGTAATCGTTAGTGATACGATTCGGGTATCCGTCGCAGCCATGCGTTCGATGGCAGCTTCGCGTTGCTCAGTTGCGAGAAGATAGTCCGCAATGGAACCGACTACGCGCGCAGATTTCGTCTCGGCGCTGCGTTCGACAAGGGTATACAGATAGTCTTGCGTCGATAGAGCATCGCGCATCCTCGCATCGCCCGGCAGCACGCCAAGGCCGCACTCTCCCCAGCGTTCCGTATCCGGCATGCCGAGCAGGTCATCCAGGTAGACAGCCTGGTGCGCTCGGTGGAAACCGCCGACCCCGATGTGAACAGTATGCTGGCGAAGCTGCTTGCGATCGTACTTCGGAACCCGAACACCTGGGTTGAGAAAAGGCAGTGCATCGGCGGACAGCTTGGTCATGGAACAAATCCTGTCAGTAAAGAATTGAACATCACCATCGCACTTCAGACGATCCGACAGCGGCATGCGATCCGATCCGCGCGCCCTGCCTGTCGCCGTCCTGATGATCCCCGCCTTGCCTATGAAAGACATGAATGCGGCCGGGATCAAACTTCAAATAGATGCGGTCACCGGACCTTGCAGCCGTCTCGCCATTTACGCGAACAACCATCGCACATCCGGAGAGCGCGACAACATGCAGGTAGCTTTCGCTGCCAAGGTGTTCGACAGTGTCCACTACCGCCGGCAGTCCATCCGGCGAGCTGAATGTCAGGTGCTCGGGACGAATCCCCAGCGTGAGCGGAGTACCAGATGCTATATGCAAATCAGGCAGCATCATCGTAGTCGCATCCGCAAACGTGATGGTACCCGGCTGCGAAACAACCGCTTCGAGAAAGTTCATTCGGGGCGAACCGATAAAGCCGGCAACGAACACATTGCACGGGTGGCTGTAGAGTTCCATTGGACTTCCAACCTGCTCCACGCGGCCGGCGTTCAGCACAACAATGCGATCCGCCATTGTCATGGCCTCCACCTGGTCGTGCGTGACGTAGATCATGGTGGCGTTCAACTTGCGATGAAGGGCAATCAGCTCCAGCCGCATACGGACGCGCAGCGACGCATCCAGGTTGGAAAGTGGCTCGTCAAAGAGGAACACCTTGGGATTGCGAACGATCGCGCGGCCGATCGCCACACGCTGGCGCTGACCGCCAGACAATTCCTTCGGCTTGCGGTCGAGATACATTTCAAGATTGAGGATGCGGGCCGCTTCAAGCACGCGCCTCTCACGCTCAGCTTTCGCCACGCCGGCAAGCTTCATACTGAATGACATGTTCTCCGCAACGTTCATGTGCGGATAGAGTGCATAGCTCTGAAAGACCAGCGCCAGCCCTCGCTTCGCAGGTGCGACGTCGTTGACGCGAATGCCATCGATCAGAAGATCTCCGGAAGTAATCTCTTCCAGGCCGGCGATGAGGCGAAGCAAGGTGGACTTGCCGCAACCCGATGGGCCCACGAACACAGTAAGCTCCTGGTCCTCAAGCGTAAGATCAATGCCCCGGATAATTTCAGCGTCAGCGTAAGACTTGCGCAGTTGTTTGAGTTGAATCGTGGCCATAATCCGACCTTCTTTTCGTTGACTGCTACTTGACCGCGCCGAAAGTAAGACCGCGGACAAGTTGTTTCTGACTTATCCAGCCAAGAACAAGGATAGGTGCGATCGCCATGGTGGAGGCGGCGGAAAGCCTGGAATAAAAGAGACCTTCAGGGCTGGAGAAGGAAGCGATGAACGCGGTAAGAGGAGCTGCCTTTGCTACCGTGAGTGTCAGACTCCAGAAAGCTTCGTTCCAGGTGAGAATGATGGCCAGCAGTGAAGTAGACACAATGCCGGGCAAGGAAAGTGGGAGCAGCAGATTCCATATCTCGCGAAGCGGACCCGCACCGTCCATGCGGCCAGCCTCCAGAACTTCTCGCGGCACTTCTTTAAAGAATGTGTACAGCATCCAGATAAGAATCGGAAGATTGGCAAGAGCGTCGACAAGAAGGAGACCGCTGCGTGTGTCGAGCAGGCTTAAGTCGCGAAAAATAAGGTAGACCGGAACAAGGGCTCCTACCGGCGGCATCATCTTGGTAGAGAGCATCCAGAGCAAGGTGCCGCGTGTGGATGGCTTCGGAGAAAAGGCCATGGCGTATGCAGACGGAATCGCAAGTATCAGCGCCAGGATGGTCGAACCAATCGAAACAATCACGCTGTTGATCGCAAAGTGAAAGTAGCTGGCCTGTGTCTGCACCGCCAGGTAGCTGGCGAATGTAGGCACGAAGAAAAAGAGCGGAACGCGCGCAATCGCCTGCGTCTCCGTCTTGAAGCTGGTAAGTATGAGCCAGACAACAGGAAAGGCGATGATCAAAGCCACGATCCAGCCAAGCACGGTCATCCATAACTTGCGAACGAGTCTCGCACTCAGTCCCACGATCTTCATATATCCAGATTCCTCGCGAATGAACGCATGAGGAACAACGCGATCACGTTTGCAAGCACAACAGCAACCAATGCTGCTACAGATGCTCCGCCGATGTCATACTCCATCAGCGCATACCGGTAGATAAGGAAGGAGAGATTGGTGGAAGCGAACCCCGGTCCTCCGGATGTCGTGACATAGATCTCCGCAAAGATCCCGAGCAGAAATATAGATTCGATCATCGTGGTCGCGGCAATGGCCCGGCCAAGATGAGGCCAGATTATGTAGCGGAACATCGCGATCGAGCCCGCGCCGTCCATGCGGGCAGCCTCCTTGCGCTCAGAGTCAAGCGACTGCACAGCAGTAAGCAAGGTAAGAAAGGTGAAAGGGAGCCACTGCCAGGAAATAATGATAATGACCGAGGTCAACGGCGCCACCGCAAACCAGTCAATCGGCTTGAGACCAACTGCCCGGAACACAAATGCCAGAAATCCATTATCGGGATGCATCATCATGTTCTTCCACAGCAGCGCGCTCACCGTAGGCATGATGAAGAAAGGCGCGAGGACAAGCACCCTGGCAACGCCTCGACCGAAAAACTCCTGGTCGAATAGGACTGCAAGCAGCGTACCCATGCCGATAGTAATCACAAGAACCGCACCGACCAGCACGACGGTATGGAAGACTGACTGGAGCAGGACAGGATCGGAAAAGACATATCGATAGTTCGCAATCCCATCGAAGCCGATGCGGTCCGGTTCCATCAGGTTATACCGTCGAAAGCTGAACCACACCGTCATGACCAGGGGCAGAATAGACCACACGAAGAGCGCAGCAATCGCGGGAGTGTTCAGAGAAAGGATCCCACTCCTCCGCGTTCGGACAGTATGCTCAAGCCTTGCGGGCTCATCCATTGTTCGTACATCGCCATGAGATTTCATTGCGGTTTGCCGGTTCTCTCTTCCACTCGCGCAGTCGCTGCCTGCGCCTGTCGAAGAGCTTCATCCATAGTCAGTCCTCCGACGAGAGCCGCAGCCATGATCTGCCCCACCTGGTTGCCGATCGTTGGAAAGGAAGGCATCACGACGAGCTGAATGCCGGAGTAAGGAACAGCTTCGAGCGTCGGATGGAGCGGGTCGGCCGCCCTGATCGAGCGATAAGTAAGTTGCGCAAACGGAGCCGCATCCAGATACTGCGGCAGCTTGTAAGTGGATTCCCGCGTACCCGGCGGAATAGCAGCCCAGCCATTTTCGTGAGCGACCAGCTGCACATATTCCTTGGATGTGGCCCACTGAATAAACTCCAGTGCGGCCGCAGAATGTTTCGACGAGGATGGAATCGCGAGACCCCAGAACCAGAGCCACTGCGCTCCATGCGCCGTGACCGCAATCGGCGCCGGCGCGAAGCCGACCGTCCCAGCTACCGTCGATTGCCGGGCGTTGTACAACGACCCTGCCGCTACCGTGGCATCGATCCACATGGCACAGCGACCATTCTCGAAGAGCGTGAGATTCTCATTGAAGCCATTGGAGCTGCTGCCCGGCGGACCATACTTCTGCAGCAGGCGAAGGTACAGGTTCACAGCCGCATGCCACTGCGGTGAGTCCAGCTGCGGCGTCCAGCTTGCATCGAACCAGCGGCCGCCGAACGTGTTCGCGACAGTCGTCAGGTAAGCAATGTTCTCGCCCCAACCCGGTTTGCCCCGAAGACAGATGCCATATACATCATGCTTCGGATCATTCAGGCGCTCCGCAAAATGCTCAATATCGGTGTAGGTCGGTTGATCCGGCATGCTCAGTCCGGCTTGAGCGAACAAATCTTTCCGGTAGTAGGTGAGCGACGATTCTGCATAGAAGGGCAAAGCATAAAGATGACCAGCGTTGGACGCACCGTCGCGAACAGGCTTGATCAAATCATCCAGGTCATACGCTTGAGTGAGCCTGTCCTCAAGCGGCAAAAGCCACCCGCGCTGGCCCCAGGTTGGAGCCTCCAGCGGACCAATCGTCACGACGTCATACTGCCCGCCATGCATCGCTACATCCGTAGTTGTTTTTTCGCGGAGAACTTTCTCTTCAAGAATTACCCAATCAAGATGGATCTCCGGATGCATTTGTTCGAACTGACGCGATAGACGCTGCATGACAATCATGTCGCCATTATTCACAGTGGCTATCGTGAGAGTAGTCTGCGCGTGCAGCAGCCCAAGGTTGGCAACCGAAAGCCCGATAAGAAGTTTAGACAGTCGCAAAGGAAAGTCCTTGGGATGGCGTTCGGAATTCTTTATGAACGGCCGGAGAGACGAGCGGTTCACAGTTGCCATTCGAAGACAAGTCGCGGCTGCCAAGGCGAAACTTTTTCATCTGTGGACCAAGGTGCAACGCGCCGCCTGCGAAGGTCAATAGGGAACGCAATTAGATGAGAACAGACTGAATCATCCGCAGGCGACGACGTGGGAGAGCGAAGGTATTTAGTGAGTACCTGCCCCACGCGCCTATCATCAGGGCAATGCCTGGCAGCGACCGGAACCGCCAAACCGATCGATCTCATGCACACTGCTGCCTTTTGGATGTAAAGCGCCCAGGCTCATCAATGGACGCCCCTCGGATCGCTGCGACTCTCTGGAAGGAAGGTGAAGCATGCCCCTGGATCGCCGCAAGTTTCTGGAATCAGCCTTCTTCAGCCTGAACCTCTTTCCTCAAAGCCTCGCTCTTCCCAACCTCAACCAGCAACCAGGCACCAGGAGGAAAACTGTGAAAGATGCCTTCAACATTCCCCTTGTCTCTCACCACCGCATCGAGGCAGACGGCGTTCAGGTGTTCTATCGTGAGGCTGGCCCGCAGGACGCGCCGGTCATCCTCTTACTCCATGGGTTTCCTGCTTCATCCTTTCAATACAGAGAACTCATGCCATGCCTTGCTGATCGGTTCCGCGTAATCGCGCCGGATCTGCCCGGCTTCGGCTTCACTGAAGTTCCTCCCGAACGCGCTTACCACTACACCTTCGCCTCTCTGGCCAGAACGATCTACGCCTTCACTCAGGCTCTAAAGCTATCGCGCTATGCGATGTACGTATTTGACTACGGAGCGCCCACAGGATTCCGGCTCGCCCTCATGGCACCCGAGCGTGTAACTGCGATCGTCTCTCAAAATGGCAACGCCTACGAAGAAGGCCTGGGCGATGCATGGCAGCCCATTCAGCGCTACTGGCGGGAACCTACCCTCGAGCATCGAAATGCCATCCGCGCCGGACTGACCCCGGAAGGAATGCGTCACGAATATGCCGTCGGTATTCCGGATCCTTCCCTCATCAAGCCGGAAAGCTACACCCTCGACGCCGCTCTGCTGGCGCGTCCCGGGAACGTGGACATCCAGCTCGATCTCTTTCTCGACTACGCCACCAACGTGGCGCTCTACCCCGGATTCCAGGAGTATTTCCGGACCGCAAAGCCTCCGCTTCTCGCCATCTGGGGCAAGTACGATCCATACTTCATCCCGGCAGGAGCAGAAGCCTTCAAACGAGACATACCCGCTGCTACCGTCACTTTTCTACCGACGGGCCATTTCGCTCTCGAGACTCACCTGCAGGAAATCGCAGTTAGCATGCGGAATTTCCTGGCGCAAAGCCTGGAAACAAGTTGAGCGCTGATAAGGACCGGACATGAAGAAAAAGCACCACGCTTGGTAATCGGACCAATCTTGTCGTATATTCAAAACGTCAGCAACGAAGACGCTGCGTTCGATCCGGCAATCGGCCGACACCAATGCATCGGTGATATTGCCAGATCCCCGCGGGAATCTCTTGGCGGAGACCGCGAGGACCTGGAGTCAACAGTCAACCGCGACTGCGGGCTTCCCTCACTATAGGGTGCTGCCCGCATAGTTATCAACTGCGCCATAACCACGGCTCGTACCGTGGTCCGCAAAACTGTGTCTTTTCCGAGGCAACGCAATGAAAAGTGAGAGGCAAAAGTATTCTGCTGGCGGTTCCCCATGCCGCCCCGGTCGCACCTCGACCGAAACTCTTTTCCGCCTGTTAATTTTGCTGCTTATTCTCTGGCCGGTACTGGGTGCGACGGCACAGAACACCCATCCGCCCCGTGGCGCCATGTCCGCCCAGGACATGGCACGGTTGGCAGCACCGCTTGCTTCCGGCTCCAGCGATGCAGACCAGGTCTGCCCCCGCTCTGCCGTTGGGGCAATCGTTCCCGCGCCCGCGGAGCTCAGGAGCGCGAACGGCGTCCTCGAACTCACTCTCAACTTCAAAAGTGTCACAGATGGGCAAGGACTTCTTCGCTACTGCTTTGTGACCGACACGGGCGTGCAGGCACCCACCCTGCGCGTCAGTCCGGGCGACACGCTCATCATCCATTTCAATAATCAGCTTGCCCAGTCATCGTCCACCAGCGACACCAACTCCATGGCAGGCATGAACATGGCGCTGGCCGCAAACGCGGGCAATGGCAGTGCATGCAACGGTGAAATGGGCGCGAATGTCACGAATATCCACTTCCACGGAACAAATGTCGCACCGGTCTGCGGTCAGGACGAAGTCGTTCATACCCTTGTTCAGCCCGGACAGTCGTTCGATTACTCGGTGAAGATTCCTGCCAACGAGCCGCCGGGCTTGTATTGGTATCATCCGCACCCGCACGGTATTTCGGAGGGCCAGGTGCAAGGCGGTGCGACGGGTGCGCTCATCGTCGAAGGCCTCCAGCAAGTCGACACCGCGCTCGCCGGACTCACCGAACGCACCTTTGTTCTGCGCGACCAGTTACTGCCTGCCTCGGAAGCCAATGACAGCAACGTCCCGGCATGGGACTTGTCCATCAATTACGTCCCGGTCACCTACCCTGCTTACACACCTGCCGTCATTCAGACCAATCCCGCTCAGAAGGAACTATGGCGGATCGTCAACAGCGGCGCAGATGCCATCCTCAACCTGCAATACCTGGTAAACGGAATCGCCCAGTCTGTGCAGGTAGTCGCGATCGACGGCTTTCCAATCGCCTCCGGCAGCAGCGGCCAGACTTCTCAAAGTCAAAGCAGCATCCTCCTGGCGCCCGGTGCCCGTGCAGAGTTCGTGGTCACCACCCCGAACGTTGGCGACAAGGCACAACTCGTTACTCAATATTGGAACACCGGTCCGGACGGTGACTACGATCCCGCGCGACCCATCGCAGACATCGTCAGCCAGGACGGCATCGAAGGTGCAACTGCGCCTCCTGCCATCGCGAATCGCCAATTCCGGAGCGCCGCAAGTCCCAAAGTCTCGCGCTTCGCAAACCTCGCAACCACCATTCCCATAGCTCAGCGCAATCTCTATTTCTCTGAAGTCCTGCTCGATCCGACCAATCCACTCAGTCCCACCACGTTCTACATCACCCAGCAGGGTCAAACTCCAGCCGCATTCACCATGGATCAGGCTCCGAACATTGTCGTCCACGCTGGCAGCACGGAAGACTGGGTAGTGGAAAATCGCACGCAGGAAGATCACATCTTCCACATTCACCAGTTGCACTTCCAGGTGCTGGAAATCAACGGTCAGCCCGCCAACGATCCGGCTATTCGCGATACCGTCGACGTTCCTTACTGGAATGGCACCGGCGCCTATCCAAGCGTCAAGGTCCGCATGGACTTCCGCGACCTGAACATCATCGGCACCTTCGTCTATCACTGCCACATCCTCGAGCACGAAGATGGAGGCATGATGGGTGTCATCCAGGTTCTGCCTGCGGGCTTCACGTCATCAGTCACAGCCACTGCGTCCACTTCCAGCATCACGCCAAATGGAACCATTACCCTCGCAGCCAATGTGGTTGATGCCGCCACCGGCAATCCGACGCCCACCGGCGTGGTTCAGTTCGAACTCAACGGAGTCAACGTAGGCAATCCTGCACCCCTCGTCAATGGGCAGGCATCCACAACAACGCCAGTCAATGGTGCAGCGGGCAATGGCAGTCTTACAGCTTTCTACCAGGGCGACAGTCAGTACTCTGAATCGCTCTCTGCACCTGTCCCGGTCACGGTCTCCAACTTCGCCCTGGCATCCCCCGGATCGACAGCGACGATCGGAACAGCTGCCACCGCCACTGTAACCGTCGATGTGGCTACCAGCTATACCACGCCCATCCAGCTCACCTGCACCCTCCCGGACGCGCTCACCGAGGCGGCCTGCTTTGTGAATCCGACCGCAGTCACCGGCACCGGAAAAGTTTCGCTGATCGTCAACACCACGCCCTCGCATCCACTAAGCAGTTCCCTGCAGAAACACGGGCCCCTCTGGTTTGCAGCGCGCGGAGGCGTCACCCTCGCCTGCTTCTGCATCATGTTCTTCCCGCGACGTTCGCGGCGCATCCGCACCATGCTCCTGCTTGCCATGACAGCAGTACTTCTCACCGGCATCGGCTGCGGTGGCAGTGCAGCGAAATCGGATCCAGGCACCGCCGCTGGAACCTACACGGTCATCGTGACAGGCACTTCAGGAAGCGGCAGCTCGCTCAGTCAATCGAGCGTGAACGTGCCTGTCACCCTCCAGCAGGCAGCACGGCTTAACTAGAAAACACTCAGGAGATCACGATGTCTGCAGCACCCGTATCGATCCTCCGCTTTGCAGGCAGGGCACTGTCTGTCGCGGCCGTTGTCTGCGCCACTGTCCTGTCCGCCAGCGTCGGCGGCAGTATCTCCGGTACTATCCAGGACTCTTCCGGCAAAGTTGTGAACAATGCGGATGTGATCGTTCGTGAAAGCAACACCGGCCTGGTCTACGAAACACACACAGACAATTCCGGACACTTCACGCTCCCTGTCCTGCCGATAGGCCGCTACGAAGTAGATGTCACAGCTACGGGCTTCCAGAGCTACCAGCGCAAAGGAGTCGTACTCGACACCAGTGCAGCCCTCACCCTGGATGCATCCCTTGTCGTAGGCAACGTCGCGCAGACCATCAGTGTGAACGACAACACACTGCACGTCGAAACCGAAAGCACGCAGCTGGGCCAGGTCATTACCGGTCGCCAGATGAGCTCCGTGCCACTCGACGGCCGCAGCTATACGGATCTCCTTTCACTGCAGGCAGGCGTCGCGCCGCAAACCTCCATCACGTCGCAGACTGTGCAGGATATCGGCGCGACCATCCTGAATCCATCCGGCACCCTCAATCCCGGCACCATCTCCGTCAATGGCCAGCGGGAATTCGCCAACTTCTTCAGCGTCAACGGCAGTGACAGCGAAGAAGATGTCAACGTCGGGACAGCCATCATTCCAAATCTGGATTCCATCGCAGAGTTCCGTATCCTGACCAGCAACTTCGATGCGGAGTACGGTGAGTTCAGCGGCGGGCAGATCAACGTCATCACCAAGTCCGGGACCAACAGCTTTCACGGCAATGCCTTCGACTTTCTGCGCAACACCGATCTCGATGCCCGCAACTACTTCTCGCCCACTCGCGGCGCCTTCCGCCAAAACCAGTTCGGCGGCACCATCGGCGGACCCATCCGCAAAGACAAGGTCTTCTTCTTTACTGACTATCAGGGCACGCGCCAGACCCAGGGCGTCGATACCGGAACCATCGGCGTGCCTTCCATCGCCGACCGCAGCGGCAACCTGGCCGATCTCGCCGGCAATCTTTCAGGAACCGTCAGCGGTCCTTACCTCGCCACCCTGCTGACACAAAAGCTCGGCTATCCCATCGTGCAGGGAGAACCGTACTATGTACCGGGATGCACCAGGGGCAACTGTGTCTTACCCAACGCCACCATCCCGCAAAGCGCCTGGTCCGGACCTGCGCAGAAGATGCTGCAGTACATTCCTGTGCCCAACGTCAACGGCGGTTACGCAACCTCATCTTTCAATCAGATCGTTCGCGATGACAAAGGTGCCGTGCGCATCGATGGCAACACTCGCTTTGGCTTGCTCTCCGCCTACTACTTCGTCGATGACTTCAGCCTGAACGATCCCTATCCCGTGGCCCAAAGCGGCGCGAGTGTCCCTGGATTCAGCGCGCTTACACTCGGCCGCGCTCAATTGCTGTCCCTCAGCGACACCAACACACTCTCTGCGAACGCCATCAACGAACTTCACCTGAGTTTCCTGCGCGATGCCACTGACCTTGGAGAACCACTCGGAGGCCGCGGGGTAAGCCTCGCATCGCAGGGCTTCGTGAACGCGAACGGCACCGACAGTATCGTTGCTCTCGATCCCAAGGGACAGAGCGTTGAAAACCTCAACTTCAATGCCTACTCAACCGGGGCAGCAGCAAACGAACTTACCCAGGTCAACAACACCATCCAGGTGACGGATACCTTCACACGCGTTCTCGGCAATCACACAATCAAGTTCGGCGGCGCCTTTCACGCAGATCAGGTTAACGCCCATCCCATCGCGCAATACAACGGCAGCTTTGTCTTCTCAGGCACCGAAACCGGCGTAGACTTTGCAGACTTCCTCATCGGCGTGCCTAGCCAGTACAACCAGAGCCAGTTGAATCCTTTCTACGGACGCAATAAATATGCCGGCCTGTTCGCGCAGGATAGCTGGAAGGCAAGACCCGACGTGACGTTGAATTACGGCCTGCGCTGGGATCGTGTCGCGCCATGGTCTGAAAAATACAACCAGATCTCTACCTTTGAAGCCGGCGCCCAGTCCGTGGTCTTTCCGGGTGCGCCGGCGGGCATCCTTTATCCCGGCGACGTTCTTCCAAACGGCAAGACCATTCCCAACACCCTGGCATCAATCAGCAACCGCAACTTTGCCCCCCGTGTCGGATTCGCATGGACTCCGAAATCAAGCACTGGCTCGGTACTTGGAAAAGTTTTGGGCTCACCCGGAAGCACCAGCGTTCGCGGCAGCTACGGCGTGTTCTTCACCGCGATCGATGCGACTTCCATTGGAGTTCTGGCAGCGAACGCTCCTTATGGAAACACCTACACCAGTCCGGTAGAACCGCTCTTTGCCAATCCTTTCGTCAATGCAACTGATGGTCAAAGCAATGGTCAGCCATTTCCTTACACCTTCGCTCCGTTGAACTCTTCACGAAAAAACCCAGATGCCAATTTCAACTGGAGCAACTATCTCCCCATCGATGGCATACCCGGCTACAATCACGCCAACCATGCTCCGTATACCGAAGAGTGGATGCTCTCACTCGAGCGCCAGGTCGGACCGAACACCGTATTGACTGCAACCTATGTTGGCAACGGCAGTCATCGTCAACGAGTGCTCATCGCTGCAAATCCAGGCAATCCGCAACTTTGTCTCAGCCTGAGTCAGACCAGCGAAGTACAGCCGGGCACCACACCCTGCGGACCGAATGGTGAAAACGCGGTGTACCTTCCAGCTGCCGGCGGTCAGGTGAACGGAACACGCGGACCCCTCGGCTCCAACTTCGGAGTCAACGCACTGCAGTCAAACATCGGCCACGCCAACTACAACGCTCTCGAACTCAGCGCGCGTCACACAACAGGCCGCCTTGAATTCTCACTCGCCTACACCTATGGCAAGTCGATGGACCAGTCTTCCAACCCTGCCGAAGAAGTCAATCCGTTTCAGCCATCTCTCAGCTACGCTCTCTCTTCATTCGATGTGAAGCAGAACTTCGTCGCCAGCTATGAATATCAACTGCCCTTCGATCATTTCTTCCGTCCGGATCGACTCACTTCCGGCTGGTCCCTGTCCGGCATCACTCACGTCGTCAGTGGATTTCCCGTCACCATGGTCAACAACGGTGATAACTCTCTGATCGGGACGAATCCGAATGGCATCAACAACAGTAGTATCGATGAGCCCGACTACAACGGCAGCGCGTTGCACCTCAACCACAATCCTCGCAACAACGACCACAACTTCTTTGCCTCTTCGGCCTTCAGCATGAATGCCCTGGGAACACCGGGCACCGCCAAGCGCCGCTTCTTCTACGGACCCGGCGCGCAGAACTACGATATGGCCGTAGCCAAGAGCCTCAAGCTGACCGAATCTAAAGCACTCCTCTTCCGCGTCGAAGCCTTCAATATCTTCAATCACACCCAGTTCAATGGCCCGAGTTCAGTAGACGGGAACATAGGCGACTCTACGTTCGGCAACGTGGTCAGTGCTGCTCCCGCTCGTATCCTGCAGGGCGCTGTTAAGTTGAGCTTCTAGCAGAACAACAAGGCAGGGCCGCCTGTCAGTGATGCAGGAAGCTGAAAACCAGGCAGATGGAAGCAGCGAAGATCACTGCTGTCGTGATCCAGCCTAGAGAGTTGATCCACTTACCATTTACCTTGTCTCCCATGATCGAGCGGCGATTCGTCATCACCATGATCAGCAGCATCAGCGGGGGAGTGGAGAAGCCCTGAACAATGCCGGCAAACACGAGTGCACGCATGGGATGGATGCCGATAAAGTTCAGGGCCATGGCAGCGAGCGTGAACAATGTAATCGCTGCATAGAACAGCTTTGCATCCTGGAGTTTGTAGTTAAGACCATTCCGAATGTTCGCGCTTTGGCATAGGTCATATGCGGCTCCGGTCGTCATGACCGGCACCGCCAGAAAACCCACGCCCACAATGCCGAGCGAAAAAAGAAGTCCTGCGAATCGACCTGCCAGCGGCTGCAAAGACTGGGCGGCATCCGCGGCTGAATCGATCGTGTGATGGCCGGAGACAAATAGCGTCGCGGCCGCCGCCAGGATAATAAAGAACATCACGATGTTTGAAAACAGCATCCCGAAGATCACATCCCAGAGGCTCGTCTTCAGTTCGGCTTCCGTGGTGCCCCGCCGCTCCCTCAACGTATGTTTCCCGGCAGCGATTTTCTCCTCTACCTCTTCATTCGACTGCCACGTATACAAATAAGCAGAGAGCGAGGTGCCGATGATGGCTACCAGGATCGCCAGGAAATCACGATTGAACTGAATGCTCGGTAGAAACACTCCTCGAATCGTCTCACTCAAGTTCGGGTGCGCCATCAGCGCCGAAACCACGTAGGCAAGCAGCGACATCGCCAGTACTCGCAGAACATTCCGAATCAGCCGATAAGAACCCCATACCTGGATCACGATCGCAATCAAAGTCACGCCTGCCGTAATCCATCGAGCCGGAAGATGAATCAGACCACTGATCGCTGCTGACATCCCGCCGATGTCCGCGCCCGCTTCAATGATGTTCCCGACAATGACACCGCTCAGCACGGTGTACAAAAGCCACCGCGGCGAATGGGACCGCAGGACAGAGAACAGCCCTTGCCCGGTCACCTGCCCGAGCTTTCCGGACAGGTACACAACGGCGACCATCATCGGCAAAGTGACAGGCGCCGTCCAAAGGATGCTGTAACCAAACTGCGCCCCAGCCTGCGCGTAAGTTCCTATCGCGGAACAGTCATCGTCTGCTGCTCCCGTGATGAGACCCAGGCCGAGGGAGCGAAGCACAGTATGCCGGCGAGGCGCAGGAGTGGAGACGTGGTTTGACACAGGCGATCCATATCGCCCTGGGACACCTGGCGCGATACAGTTTCGATGGTGGGCCCAGCCACGTGGTTGGGCTTCCGTCTTTACTGTGTTTTGAGGTGCCGCATTTGTTTTGTCCTTGTTCTCTTTAGGTACTTAGAAGTCACCGCGTAAGATCCCGGCAAGCTCAACCTGATGAACAAAGATGAAAAGCACATTCCCGCCGATAGCAACTGGTAGAACAGACTTCAGAACACGCGTGGCGCATACCCGGCGATCAGAGAAAGGTTCTACCGTGCAAAGCCTTTTCACATGGCTGTCTCTCGCAAAAACTCAGAAGCCGGCAAGGCAGCTATGGAACTGCACTCGTTCCCTTCAAGTCGCCGCTGCTGTCGAGACCGCGGTATCTCAGGCAGCCCGGAACATAGGATTGCTCGGGCGCGACCATCTCACAACAGGGGCCGGCTTGTGGATCATTCCATGCCGTGCCATCCACACCATGGGTATGCGCTTCGCCATCGACCTTATCTATCTGGATCGTCGCAATCGCGTACGTAAGATTCGCCACAGTGTTCCTGCCTGGCGCATGTCTCTCTGCATGAACGCACATTCCGTGGTCGAACTTGCCGCAGGCACCCTCGCCCTCACCCAGATCGAAGTGGATGATCTTCTCGCATTCCGCACAAAAGAAGATAGATCGAGCGACGAACAACGTGCTCAGGCTTCTGCGAGATGAATCAACTCTCCGGGCGATAAAGCCGTCGATGATTCCGTCCCACGTGGCATGGAAGGTCCGATGACAACTGCCTGCCGATGCCCTTCAAACCACGCCACGAATGCCGAACTCTCGGCTCCCGCCAGGCGCTGCTGATTGATCCACTGATAGTAGGCACCCATCTCTCCATCAATCAGCGAACCCACCGGATCAAGCTCCGCAGCTTCTCCGTCCGCCGATAACAATTCATTCATCGGCCGCTGACGCTGTCTCGGAGCATACCGAACCAGCAATGTAAGGGCCTCAGCACGTCGCAGCACCTCTCTGCCTGTCCACTGTGCAAACGTCGTGCTGAAAATCTGGGTGCCCGATCCCTCTGTCAGCAGCTTCACCTGGAACCGGTCCAGCAGCAGGTCTCCCCGCATGCCAAGATCCGCAGGAACCAGCTGCGCCAGATGCGTTCGCAGCTGCTCAGGACCCATCCCCGGCCGACTGATCTCTGCCTGGATATTCTTCAGCAACGCGGCCCTTACCGGCGCCAGGTTTCCATAGGCCACAGAGGTCAGCAACTCACTATGAGCCGCCGGCGTACCGCCATCCACATACCAGTGCGCATAGCGCGAAGGATGAGACTCCGCCCGTTTCTCAACCGCACGAAGCAATTCATCCACGCCGGCATCCGGCTTTACCTGCGAGAAGTAGGTGCCATGCTTTCGAAGCTTGCGAAATAAGGGCGCATCATAAGCAGACACACCCTGTCCGATCACAGCAACTCCCAGCCGTCGGACCGGCAGAGACTCAGCTGGCATCCCGGCACGCAGCTTCTCGCCATAAGCAGATGCGGCCAGGTGAAAGGCATCCTGCTGGTGCGTCGTCCACAGATGCGCAGAAAGCATTTCGACAAAGTGTCCGGGCTGGTTGATCCAGTCGTACCGCAACAACTCTGGCGTTAGCGTCAACGCCGCGAAGCCACTCATCCACTCCTGCCGTTGCTGCGGAGTCAAGGAGCGAAGCAGTCGCAGCTCGCGATCGATCTCAACGCGTTCCGCGGGAAATTTGTAATCGTACTCAATCACTTCGCGCAGTAGGCTCGGCAGAAAACTTACCGGCAGCAATCGCAGTGTCGAAAGATTGATGACCGCCACCTGGGTCGCTTCCGGAGGATAGCCGGCAAACTGTTCCGGTTTAAGATCGGCAGGAAGCATGGCGTCCTCTAAAACAGCTCCGCCACTGGGCGGCCCTGCGACAATCTCGGCGAAAATCCCATTATCGCGCCGAGCGTCGGAACCAGGTCGATGGATTGCACAGGACGGTCATACACAACCCCCTCACGAACGCCCGCGCCGAGCGCCATCATCCACGTCGTTCTCGAAGCAGCGTCTCCCGTACGATGATGCTGAAATCCGTTGCCGCTGGCATCCTCATCGGAATCACGGCCAAAATCAGGAAGAACAAACATCGTCGTATTCCCAGCATACTCAGGCTCTGCCTGTACGGCCTTCCACAACTCTGAACACAGCCGATCCGTCCGCTGAATGGCATCGATATACAGCGAGTAGGCGCCGGAATGCGCGATGTCGATATCGTGCATCGTGATCCACAACAGGCTTGGCGACTCCTGCTGCATTAACCGCCTTGCAATGTAAACCGACAACTCATCCGGACTCGACAAGGTCTTCGCATGGGTCGCAAAGTCCCCGACGGAAAGCTTCAGTATCTGGTCCAGTTGCTGCAGTTCCACCTCGCCGCCACCGATCTGCGGCGTGTACAGCGGTGTCTCGTAATTATCCCGCAATAGGTGCTCGTAACTGCCATGGTTTCCTGATGTGGCAGCACTCAGCAGGTGCTTGGGCAGAATCACACGCGCCCCCGTACCCGGACCATATGACCGGTAGTCGCTCTCACCGATGCGATTGAAGCCGTTACTCGGCGCCACGACCCACGTATTTGAGGACGGGCGATTCAAATCCTTGCGGAAATACTCGAACACCGTCGGATGATCAGGCGGCACTGCCGAGAAATTATTCAGCGTCTCATACACACCCGTCGCAAGACTGGCAGTCGCCACGTAATGCCCCAGGATGCCCTGGTTGCTCATATGCGTGAAGAAGCTCGATTGTGGAGCCAGTTCCTGCAGCAGATGAGGAATATTCTCCTGGCCCTCCGGCGCAAATGTCTCCTGGTCCCGTGCGCCTCCGCCGAAAGTCACCACGATCACCTTCCGCTTCTTCGCCAGGGTCGCACCATGCAGCAACGGACTACCGCCCACCAGCGACGAACCCAGCACCAGCCCGGCATTGCGCAGGAAATCGCGACGGCTGCGGCCCAGCTGCCATGCGCTGTCCGGTAATGTCAGCCTCGATCTCATTCAGTCGCACTCACATTCATACTTCGCATCAAGGCTTGGAACTCCCACCCGCCGAAGCAGCGGCTCCACTTGCAGAGAATCCTGCGCCCGAAGCAATGACAAACTGCTGCACCTCGGCGCGTTCTTTGTCCACAGCAGCCTGGTGCTCTGCCTGCAGCTTCTGGTATATCGCGAATTCTTGCTGCGCATGGTCCTTCTCGCCTGCGTGAACATAATACTGGCCCAGCCGATAATGAGCATCCGGCAGCTTCGGCGCCAGTTCAAGCGCCCGCGTATACTCGGGCAGCGATTTGTCATAGGCACGCTGATCGCTGTAAAGAATTCCTAACTGCAGATGCGCTTCTGCCAACGATCCGTCCAGCGAGATCGCCTTTTGCAACAGCGCCTCCACCGCCTGGAAGTCCACAGTGGATTCCTCCAGTCTTCGGCCCTTCCACAAGCTCACGGCGTAGTAGTACTGCGCCAGTCCATTGCGCGGCTCCAGTTCCGCATAACGTTTGAAGCGGGCAATCACATCCTCTGCCTGCTTGGGCGAACTCAGATACGCCTTCGACAAAAACAGGTAACACCGTGCATCATGCGGATTCAGATCGGACGCCCGCAATAACGACGCAATCGATTCCTCATACTGACCATGCGAATACAGCGCCATGCCCAGCCCGATCGCCAGCCTGGGAGAATCCGGATACCTCTGCGTCGCCTGCTGAAACACTGCTATCGCCGGTTCATAGGTCCGGTGCAGCAGCAATTCACTTCCCCACACGAACAGGTTGTCCTCAGTGGGATCCATGTGCGCCGCAGTGCCAAATTCATTCGCTGCGTCCAGGAATTTCCCATCTTTCTCATCTACCTGTCCAAGCAGATTATGCAGCTCTCCCGTATCCTTGATCGCGACCAGGTCATGCAGCGTCTGGCGGGACTCCGCCGTCTTGCCAAGCATCAGGTAAACCAGCGCGAGATCATAGCCATTGTCATAGGCGTCCGGGCGAGTCCGCTGTGCTTGTTCGAGCCTGGGAAGCGCTCGAGGAATATCGTTCGTCTGCAGATAGATCTCGGCTAGGTTGTGGTTCGCTTCGTAATTCGTCGGAGCCAGTGCGAGAGCCTTCTCAAATTGCGCTACCGCTAACTCCGGCTTCCCTGCGCGGAGGAAAGTGGTACCCAGATTTGTTCGCGCCGCCGGGTCGTCGGGCTTCAACCTCGCAGCGATCTGCAACTCTACCGTGGCTTCAGAGTTCTTCTGCTCCGCCGCATACACCAGCCCAAGCAGTTCATGCACTTCAAAGCTGTCGCCAGCCTGGGGAAGCATGGATTTCAGCCTGTTCGAAGCGTCCTTCAAATTTCCGGCACGGTAAGCAGCGACAGCCGCCTGCAGTTGAGCGTTCATCGCTTGGGTTGAAGCATGGGTGCGATCGGCGTCAGCAGTGTTCCGGCGCAGATTTGCCTGTGCAGAAGCCAGCAAGCCACTGCTCGTGACACAGGCCACGAGGCAAAGCTGGAGTGCACGCTTCCCGCTCACAGCCCACCCCCTTAAACCACACGAAAAAACCTTCACACCCGCCCCATAAAGCAAAGAAAACACCCCGGAGCATCGCCCAAAGGCGTGCATTCCGGGGTGCTTCCATTTTACGTGGTTACAGACTGCGTTAGTAGTAGAGCTTCAGGGCAAACTGGATCTGACGCGGATCGAATGGAGCATCGCGGGTCGAACCAATTTCACCGAAGGCCGAGCTGTTGAAGTTACCCGAACCGCTGATAGCCGTCACACCATTGCCACCGAAGTTCGGAGAATTGAAGTTCGGGTGGTTCAGGATGTTGAAGAACTCAGCCCTGAACTGCGCCGAGATCCGTTCGTTGAACTTCACGTTCTTGAACGCCGACAGGTCTAGCCGATGGAAGCCAGGTCCGTAGGTCGTCGAAGGACCACCACCCAGTGCAGCGGACCCGGTAAGGGGAATGCAGCCTGGCGTGGGAGAATTCGGCACCGGAGCGATTTGGTTTGTGCCAGCCACAAATCCCAACTCGCAGGGTTGCGCAAAGGCCTTCGGATTGCCAATCCAGCTGACCTGGTTATTGGCATCCTTGTGAATGCCTAGTTTTGGGCTCTGACCGGGGACCAGGATGTCATTGCAGTTCGTGCCAGACGTGGTTCCCGTCGGACAGCTGAAGCCCAATGGCTGACCGCCTTGAAGCGTGGTGATGAAGTTAATAGCCCAGCCACCCAGCGTGTTATCCACCAGCTTGCCGGAGTTCGCCAGGAACATCTTGTTCTTGCCGATTGGCAACTCATAGCCACCGCTTATGTGAACAACATTCCGTATGTCAAAGCTGGCCAAGCCCCAGTCGAAGCGTGGTCCAAGCCCCGGTACATTCGCTGCGCGGAAACCGTTCACGCTGCCGCCGTTCAACAAGTCGCCAGCATCCGTCAGCGTCTTGGAGTACGTGTACGTTGCCAGGAAACTCAAACCGTTGTTAAGGGTCTGCTCCAACTTGGTCTGCAGGCCGTTATAGATACTGCTGCCTAATGTCCGCTGGTAGCTGCCACCCTGGCCGAAATCCGGGAAAGGCACATAGTTGTGGTTTGTGGGAGTATCCGGATTCGCCGTATTACGCACCAGCGGAATGTTTGCAGGCACCAACTGAGTCACGGTGTTGTTGTTAGTACCGACCTGCAAGTCGCTGGCATCCGTCAGCACATAAGCGACCTGCGCCGACAGACTATGCGTGATCGCGTATTGGAAGCTCAGGTTAGAGCTGAATGTACGCGGCGTCTGGAAGTTGAATTGCAATCCCTGCAATCCTAGACCCGAGGCATTGACAGCCGCAGGTGTGAACTGGACACACGATAAACCGGAACCAATTGGTGCGCTGCCGCCAACACCAGCCGTTGGGCAGCTTGCGTTGTACGGGTTAGGACCACTACTGAGTGGCGCGTAATCTGTTCCGTTGCCGGCAAAATTGAAGTTGTAGATGAAGGGATAATTCTCTCCGATATTCGGTCCATATCCCTGGTTCTCAAACGCGTTGAAGAACAGACCAACACCACCGCGTGCCACGAAACGCGGATCGATCTGGTAAGCAAACCCGACCCGCGGAGCAAAGTTGTACTTCTGCGCCTGCGTAAGACCCTTGCCATACTTGTCGGTGAAATCGATCGCGATGCCATCCTGAGCAGCCAGTGCGATAAAGCTTGGCGACAGAACTCTTATAGCCTTACCCGATGCAGGAATCAGGAAAGTCGGGACGCCGTTCGGAGGACCGCTTTGAACGAAATTGGCTTGGCCTCCATTAGTTTCCGCAATTGGACTGAAGTAGTCGTAGCGCAGTCCAAGGTTAAGCGTCAACTTCTCATTGACCTTGAAGTCATCCTGGAAGTACAGCGCCAGGTAGGAACGCTGGTCATAGGTCTTGCTGATATTCGAAGCGTGAATGTTATTCGCTCCGCCAACACCGCTAATCGAGCCCGGAACCGTCGGGTCGCCAGTCGTAGGCGTCAGCAGCAACTGGGCACGGCCGGTATTGTCACCGCCCACGCCAGATACACCTGCGTAATTACCGTTAAAGTCGAACTCACCACGCGAATAGGCAGGCTGCAGCGTGTTGAAGTGGATGTCCTGGTATTCAACACCCATCTTGAAGCTATGCTTGCCGAAGATCTTGGTGAAGTCATCTGTCAGCTGCAAAGTCTGGCTGACTTCATCTGAAGGCAGGAAGTCGTTGCTGCCGAGCTCCGATAGACCGCTGATCACGATCGCCGGCAAACCGCCGTTCTCGTTGCCCTGCGGAATGCCCTGGATACCAAACTGCGCGGGAATACCGTTCACTGTCCCTTCTGGTCCAAATCGTGTCGAATGCAGGTGGTTAAAACCAGCATGGAACACGTTGATCACATTCGGCGTGAATACGTGGGTATATCCCAGCACTGCCTGGTCAGACTTCGCAGTCTGCAGACCCTGCTGGAAGGCGCCGCCGTCAGCGATACCGCCGAAGGGTCCAGGAATAAACTGTGGATCATCGACGTAGCTGAAGCGGAAGAACACCTGGTCCTTCTGCGAGATGTTGTAGTCACCACGCGCGTCAAAGGCATTACGGTGTTCGTAAATCTTCGGGCTGGAAACAAAGTTGCCGCTGAAGTTTCCGTTCGTTGGATTCGGATAGAGGTTCAACAGCTTGACTGCATTGGGATCCAGTCGACCAGCCGGAAGCTGGTTCAGATTACAGCCATCGAAGGTCTTCTTTCCGCCGTAACCAGTGGGGCAATTCCCGGCATTGACGCCAATTGGCTCACGAACTCCGCCAGTCTTGGTTGCAAGCAGTCCGGTATACGGGTCGATCGTGCCGGCCGTGACGGCGCGGGTAGTCGCTGGATCCATCACTGTGCCAAATGGAACTGTCCGACCTAGATTATCGGTCTGATCATTCGCACTATTGTTGCCACCCTGGCCCGTAATTAGATCAGAAAGATTCGTGAAGCCGCTGCTACGCTCAAGCGCTGTCGGGACCGAGATACCAGATGCCGTGTTGCCCTGTACGCGGCGGAACCCCTCATAGTCGCCAAAGAAGAAAATCTTGTTCTTCAGGATCGGACCACCAGCCGACCCACCAAACTGGTTGAACCGCAATGCACCCTTCTGCTGCTCGAAATAATCAGCAGCGTCCAGCTTGTCGTTCCGGAAGAACTCCCACACTGTTCCGTGCAGGCTGTTGGTACCTGTCTTGATCGTTGCGTTCAGCACTGCGCCGGCCGCACGGCCAAGCTGCGCACTGAAGTCTGCCGTCTGCACATTGAATTCCGAGATCGCATCGACTGGCGGCAGGATCACGAAGTTGGTGCCGTTCAAAAAGTCGACTGCATTCGAGTTGTTGTCGATACCATCCAGCAGGTAATTGTTCTGCGCCGGACGAAGTCCGTTCGCCGTGAATGCGCCGGAAGCCGCGTTGCCACGGGTATCTGCCTGGGCCACGTTGACGCCGGCGCCAAGCTGCGCGAGGAACGTAAAGTTACGTCCATTCAACGGGAGGTCGTTGATGGACTTTTCCGTCATCACCTGCCCGACCGACGATTCCTCGGTCTGCAGTTGCGGAGGAACGTCAGTCACCGTGACCGTCTGAGAAGACGAACCCGTCTTCAGCGTCACATTGGCCTGGAGCTGGCCACCCACGCTCACGACCAGGTTCTTCTGCGTCGTCGTTTCAAAGCCCGGCGCCGTCGCTGTCACCGAGTAGTTGCCGGCCCTGACCGGCGAAAAACTGTAGCTGCCCGAAGCATTCGTCTTTCCGTCGATCGTGATGCCCTGATCTGTATTCACCAGGGTGACACTCGCATTGGCGACCGTCGCTCCGCTGGGGTCAAAAATAGTTCCCGTAACAGCGCCTTCATCCACCTGCGCCAGGGCGCCCGGAGTTTGCAACATGAGCAGACACAATGCTGCAAAAACGACGCACCCGATGCGCCGGAACCATCCGAGTATTCTGCGATCACTAGCCATCCGAAATTCCTCCACTTTCTACCCACTCCTGCCGCCTGCGGCTGCCTTCTTCCACGACGGCTCTGTTGTGCAACACGATAAGTAACCGGTTACATCTCAGTCGGGCAGGAGAGTAATTGGAACGAAACACCCCTGTCAACCAAAAGGTTGAGCCTTGAGCTTTCACCCCGCAAAGAAGCGATTTCCCGCGCCACACGCAGACCCAAAAAGAACCCATCCGCGTTGACCTATCTGTGACCAAGGTCATGTGGAGTGTTGCAGTTAACGTCTCCCTTCTCGCTTGCCGATCATCAAGCGCGCCGACCAGGGACTGTGTACCAGAACGGTACTTGTCGGCCTTTGCAGCCTCAGGATCTCGTCCGCTCAACGCGAATTGAAGGGCTGCTACCATAACCCGGGAACCCAAGAAGGATGTCGCACCGCAAGGACGAAACCAAGCTGCTTACCCGAAGAAGCCTTATCAAGGGTCTCGGGATGGCGCCCATGCTCCTCCGCCCGGCTCCTTTCCACGGCCTCGGCTTTCTGCCGTCCCCAGGCGAGCTACCCCCTCATCCGGCGGCGGCTTTTCCGTATAGCGACTACCGCCTCACTCCGCACTACCCCGCCCAATCCCCTCTCGAAGACGTTCTGCGCCTGGTCGCGCCCGGTTCCGACGACTACATCACCGAGAAGTACGCCTTTGAGATCACCGCTCTCCTCGCACACTGGGGACGTGATCTGAAGACCTCGCCCCACAATCTAACGGCGCTGGCAGGCCTGCTCGATCCCTCTCTTCAGGCCTCGACCCTCGCAACCGTCCCGGCAACCGACACCCGCCCGCCCCAGGGACCCGTCTCTACAACCCGACACCGCTTCGTCCCCAACATCGTTCCCGGCCCCGACCGCTTCCTCAAGGCAATCCAAACCTGGCTCGCTCCCCTGCAGACCATCCACACCGCAGAGTTCGAGATCATCAGCATCGATCAAGTCACCGCCGATCCGATCCAGGTCCGCCTCGGCATCCGTTACACCCTCGCCGCCACCCGCACCGGCCAGCCCGTCGTGCGCGAAGAACGCGTCGGCACCTGGCAGACCGAGTGGACACAGCCTCAACCCGGCGCCTGGAAAGCTCACCGCTGGGAAGCCGACAGCGAAATTACCGGCAGCATTCAAGGCCCGGGCTTCATCGACATCACCCAGCACGCTCTCGGCGCCATCCCCTCCTACCGCGATCAAGTGCTCCACGGTTCCGATTACTGGCGCACCACCCTTGATGGCGCCTGTGGTATCGACGTCTACGGCAACAATGGCATCACCGCCGCCGACTACGACAACGACGGCTTTGACGACCTCTACATCAGCCAGCCCGCCGGCCTGCCCAATCGCCTCTACCGCAACCGCGGCGATGGCACCTTCGAAGATGTCACCGAAAAAGCCGGCGTCGGTGTCCTCGATAACACCGCCTGCGCCCTCTTCGCCGACCTGCGCAACAACGGCCTGCAGGACCTCATCGTCGTCTGCGGCAGCGGCCCGCTCCTCTTTCTCAACCAGGGCGACGGCACCTTCAAACGAAAAGCCGATGCCTTCCAGTTTGCGCAAGCCCCCCAAGGCACCTTCACCCACGCCGCACTCGCCGACTACGACGGTGACGGCCGTCTCGATATCTACTTCTGCCTCTACAGCTACTACCTCGGCCTCGACCAGTATCACTACCCTGTGCCGTACTACGACGCACGCAACGGGCCGCCCAACTTCCTGCTACACAACGAAGGCGACGGCACCTTCACCGATCGCACCGAAGCCTCCGGCCTCAACGCCGAGAACGACCGCTACAGCTTCGCCTGCGCCTGGGGCCACTCCACCAGCAAGCCCGGCGCACCCGACATCTACGTCGCCAATGACTTCGGCCGCAACAATCTCTACCGCAACAACGGCAACGGCACCTTCACCGCCGTCTCCGTCGAATCACACGTGCAGGACGTCGGCGCCGGCATGAGCGCCGCCTGGTCTGACACCGATAACGACGGCAGGCAGGACATCTACGTCGCCAACATGTGGTCCGCCGCCGGCCAGCGCGTCGCCGGTCAGCAGCAATTCCATCAGCAATCCACCCCGGACATCCGCGCCCTCTACCAGCGCCACGCCCGGGGCAACGCCCTCTACCGCAACCAGGGCGATGGCCACTTCTCCAACGTCAGCCAGTCCGCCGGCGTCGAGCTCGGTCGCTGGGCCTGGGGCTCTGATTTCCTCGACTTTGACCAAGACGGCTACCAGGATATCTACGTCACCAACGGCTACATTTCGGCTCCCTCCAGCACAGCCGCCCAGCCCGATCTCGGCAGCTTCTTCTGGCGCCAGGTCGTCGCCCGTTCACCCGATGACGCCACGCCCACCCTCTCCTACGAGCACGGCTGGCAGGCTCTCAACGAACTCATCCGCTCTGACAACTCCTGGAGCGGCCACGAACGCAACGTCCTCTTCGCCAACAATCGCGACGGCACCTTCACCGAAGTCTCCGGCCCCTCCGGTCTCGACTTCCTCGAAGACAGCCGCTCCTTCGCCCTCGCCGACATCGACCACGACGGCCGACTCGAGATCATCCTCAAAAATCGCAACTCACCACAAATCCGCATCCTGCACAACGCCATGCCGGAGATCGGCCACTCCATCTCCTTTCGCCTGCGCGGCACCAAAAGCAACCGCGACGGCATCGGCGCAGCTATCACGGTCGAAGCGGGAACCGTCCGCCAGACGCGCTACCTCCAGGCAGGCTCCGGCTTCCTCGCACAGCACTCAAAGACCGTGCACTTCGGCGTCGGCAGCGCAGCCGGCACAGTAGCAGCGACCGTTCGCTGGCCCAGCGGTCTTTCCCAGCAATTTCCAGCGCTGCCGATCAACCAGTGCGTAACCATCGAAGAGGGCTCGGACCAGTTCAAAGCCGTCCCATTCTCGCCCGCGCCCCAACATCCACCTGAGACTGCTCCAGCTCCCGACCCGCTGCCGACAAGCGTCGAAACCTGGCTCCTGGATCCACTCAAAGCTCCCAACTTCTCCCTCCCAAACACCACCGGAGAAACCATCCAGCTTCAGCAATTCCAGGGCAGCCCCGTCCTCCTGCACTTCTGGTCGATCGCCGCACCATCCAGCCTCGATCAATTGAAGCGTCTCGACCAACACCACTCTGCGTCCGCCGGACTCAAGATCATCGCCATCCACGTCGACCCAGCCGACGCCGATCGCGCACGCACCGCAGTCCGCTCCATCCACCTGCCCGTCGTCTTTGCCACGGAAGACACTGCCGGCGTCTACAACATCATTTACCGCTACCTCTTCGATCGCCGCCGCAACCTGCCGCTCCCCTCTGCGTTCCTCCTCGACAAGACCGGCTTGATCGTCAAGCTCTACCAGGGCCCCCTCGATCCATCCCGGCTCGCCGAAGACCTGCGCTCAATCCCGACAACTCCATCCGAACGCGTCGCGAAAGCCCTGCCTTTTCCCGGCACCCTCTATCAGAGCTCTTTCTCCCGCAATGACTTCACCTACGGCGTCGCCATGTTCCAGCACGGCTACCTCGATCAGGCCGCCGACTCCTTTCAGCAGGTCGTCGCCGCCAAGCCCGACAATGCCGAAGGCTTCTACAACCTGGGCACCCTCAACCTGCGCCGCAATGACTTTCCGCAAGCCCGCAAATATCTCGAACAAACCCTCAAGCTCAAGCCCGACTACCCGGAAGCCTGGAACAATCTCGGCATGATGGCCGCGCAGCAAGGTCATCCCGACGAAGCCATCCAGAACTTCCAGCAGTCGCTCAAGCTCAGGCCCGGCTACGCCATCGCACTGCTCAACCTCGGCAACGTTTACCGCCGTCAGGGGGTCTTTGATCAGGCAAGTCACGCGCTCAACCAGGCCCTCCAGCTACAACCCGACGATCCGGAAATCAATTACAGCCTGGGCATGTTCTACGCGCAGCAAAATCAGTCAGACCGTGCAGCCGACTACCTGCAGAAGGCCATCGCCCTCCGCCCCGGCTACCCCGAAGCCCTCAACAATCTCGGCGTCCTCTACGTCCGCGCGCAGGACTACTCTCGTGCCGAAGAACAATTCCAAACCTGCATCCGCCTCACACCCGCCTTCGATCAGTCGTACTTGAACCTCGCCCGCCTCTACGTCCTGCAGCATGACAAGGAAAAAGCAAAGCAGGCCATCAGCGATCTCCTTCGCCTGCAGCCGCAAAATGCCAACGGCCTCAAAGCCATGGACATGCTGAACGCCATGCCATAACAGTCATGCCCCTGCCAATCTCTCTATAATCAGCCCGTATGCATCTTCCTCGCCGACGCTTTCTCGGCTCATCGCTCTTCCTGCTCAGCAGCTCGCTGACCGAAGCACTCGCGACGCCTCTCTGGCGCTGGACCGACCCCTCGCTCCTTCAGGCAGCGACAGGCCCGACAACAAGCCCCGTCCAATTCATTGACGTCGCGAAAGAAGCCGGCCTCACCATCGCCAACGTCTGGGGCGGCACCGACCACAAGCGTTCCATCATCGAAGCCAAAGGCAGCGGCCTCGCCTTCTTCGATTACGATCACGACGGCTGGCTCGACATCTATCTCACCAACGGCAATCGTCTCGACACCACCTGGCCAGCCGGCCAGGCTCCCACCTCGCACCTCTACAAAAACAATCGCGACGGCACCTTCACCAACGTCACCGAAAAGTCCGGCCTCGGCGTCACCGGCTGGCAAACCGGCGTCTGCGTCGGCGACTACGACAACGACGGCTGGGACGACCTCTTCTGCTGCTTCTGGGGCCACAACATCCTCTTCCACAACAATGGCAACGGCACCTTCACTGATGTCACAAAAAAAGCCGGCCTCTACCAGGAGCAGGTCCGCTGGGGCGCCGGCTGCACCTTCCTCGACTACGATCGCGACGGCCACCTCGACCTCTTCATCTGCAACTACCTCAAGCTCGATCCCGACAAAATCCCGCCCGCCAGCGACACCCACTTCTGCCAGTGGAAGGGCGTCCCCATCATGTGCGGACCGCGCGGCCTGCCCGGCGACACCAACCTCCTCTATCGTAACAATGGCGATGGCACATTCACCGACGTCTCGCAGAAATCCGGCATCCTCAAGCCCGGCCCGCGCTACTCCATCACTGCCGTCTCGTATGACTTCGACAATGACGGCTGGCCCGACATCTACGTCGCCGTCGACTCCGAACCCAGCATCCTCTTCCAAAACAATCACGACGGCACCTTCACCGACGTCGCCGTCATCGCCGGCTGCGCCTACAGCGAAGGCGGCCACGAGCAGGCCGGCATGGGCGTAGCCGTTGCCGACTATGACTGCGATGGCTCACTCGACATCTTCAAGACGAACTTCGCCGACGACACCGTCAACCTCTACAAGAACAACGGCGACGGCACCTTCACTGACGTGACCTTCCCCTCCGGCGTCGGCGTCAACAATCAATACGTCGCCTGGGGCTGCGGCTTCGTTGACTACGACAACGATGGCTGGCAGGACATCCTGCAGATCAACGGTCACGTTTATCCGGAGATCGATCGCTACAACTTCGGCCAGACCTTCAAGAACCCGCGCCTCGTCTACCGCAACCTGGGCAACGGCCGCTTTAAAGATGTGTCCGCCGAAATGGGCCCCGGCATCTCGCAGCATTTCTCCAGCCGCGGCGCTGCCTTCGGCGACTACGACAACGACGGTGACATCGACGCCCTCATCCTCAACATGAATGACATTCCGTCACTGTTACGAAACGATGGCGGCAACAAGCAGAACTGGATCAAGCTCAAACTCATCGGCACAAAATGCAACCGCACCGCCATCGGCGCCCGTGTCCGCGTCACCACCGGCAAGCACACGCAGATGGACGAGGTGCACAGCGGCACCAGCGTCATGTCGCAAAGTGATTTGCGACTTCACTTCGGCTTAGGCAAGGCCGAGTTCGTCGACATCATCGAAGTAAAGTGGCCCACCACACAGAAGACGGAAAAGTTCACGCAGATCAAGGCCAATCAGATCCTCACCATCCGCGAAGGTGAAGGCATCGTCGCCAAATGATCGCTACTGTTTCGTAAGCGTACCCGGCTTGTCCTGCAGCACTACCAGGAACTGCTTCACTTCAC
>CAZZUX010000009.1:0-1503 GCA_964657395.1 uncultured Ktedonobacteraceae bacterium | reverse complement strand
TTCGTAAGCGTACCCGGCTTGTCCTGCAGCACTACCAGGAACTGCTTCACTTCACGACGCTGTGCCTCCACGGCATCCGCCTGCTGCTTCTCAATCGCTTCGTGCCGCGCAAACTCCTGCTTCGCCTTCTCCGCCTCACCCATGCGATCGTAAGCAACAGCAAGCCGATAATGCGCCTCGCCCGATTGCGGATTCGCCTCTACAGCATCCTTGAAATAAGCAACAGCCTGCGCATTGTCGCGCTTCGCACCAGCAAGAATCCCCAGCTGTAGGAATCCATCCGAGCATTTCGGATCGAGCGCAACCGCTCTCTTCAACAAAGACTCGACCTGTCCCGCCGCAGGCTGGTCACTGCCCTTGGCAAGCGCCATCGCATACAGATAGTTCGCCTGCGAGTCATCCGGCCGCAGCTTTGCAAAGCGCTCCAGCTTCGGACCCACACACGGCAGCGGAGCAGGCGCCGCCATCAATGCCTGACCCATAAACAGATAAGGCTGCGGATCAGCAGGCTCCAGGTCGGACGCCTCGCACAATCGCTGCGCCGCCTCGTCATACAACGCACTCGCGAACAGCGCACTGCCCAAGCCCGTCAGCAACCGCGCCGATCGCGGATGAACACTCGCTCCATTGCGGAACACTTCGGCCGCCTGCCACACTGCGCGATGCACCAGCAACTCCGAACCCCACGCGAAATAATCCTCCTCGCTGGGATCAAGCCGCACAGCCCGCTCATCTTCTTTCACCGCATCCAGCGGATCGCCAAGCTTCTCATCGAGATCACCGAGCAGACGATGCAACGCCGCCGTATCGCTATGCTGCAGCAGCGTCTTCGCCTGCTCACGCGCTGCGCCGTACTCCCCAGCGTCGCGCAATGCCAGCGCTTTCTTGTATCCAGCATCACCAGCATCCATCGTTGATATCTTGCGCGCCTGCAACGCCGCAGTCTCACGCGCAAGATCTTCACTCGTCCGCAGTGTCGCATCCGATCCGTGACCACCCACCGCAGTCCAGTCCGTCACACCCGCAACCGTAAAGTTCGGATTGTCGGAAAATTCCATCGCCGATGTAGAAGCAGTCGCGCTCTTTGCAAATGTCAGGTTGAGCGGTGTCTTGCTTTCACACGCGTCCGCCTCAACCATCTCCGGCATATCACCCGCACGCGAAGCCCGCACAACATACCTGCCGGCAGCCACTCCGCTGAATGCAAAATGGCCGGCTGCATCGGTCCTGCTTTCCAGTGGTGCGGCACCCTTCAGCTGCACGGTCACACCCGCAGCCGCACTTCCATCCACACCACGCACTGTGCCCTCAATCGTGCAGGTGCGGCTCTGCGATATCCCGCGCGAACTCAAACAAGCCGCAACCAGGGCTGCCAACAGCAAAGGACGCGTGACACTTCGAATCAATCGCCGGCCCAACAATACTCCTGTGTCCATGCGACTTTGATTCTAGTGCAGTCCCATCGAACCTACCGTGCACTCCTCCGCAGCAGCTTCACCGGCC
>CAZZUX010000008.1:0-62999 GCA_964657395.1 uncultured Ktedonobacteraceae bacterium | reverse complement strand
TGAAGTCTCTCGAGCCGGCAGAAGACGAGGAGTATACCCTTGGCGGCGGAGATGAGATTTCGGTCGAGGTGCCGGGACATCCTGAGCTTTCCGGAAAACATACCGTCGGTCCGGACGGACGCATTACCCTGCCAACGGCTGGTACGGTGAACCTGAATGACCTGTCGCGGGAACAGGCTTCGCGGGCAGTGGAAGCGGCTTACGGAAACTACTATCGCAACGTCACGGCGTCCATAGGCATTGAGAAATACGGCTCTAACCGTGTGATGGTCACGGGTGCCGTGCTGCACCAGGGCTATGTTTATTTCCAGCAGACACCTACCCTGCTGGATGCAATCACTCAGGCCGGCCTGGCAGAACCGACAGCCCTGCATACAGGAGTTCAGACTGCCACCACGGGCAGACCCGCAAGCACCCTTATGCCTCAGGAATGCACCGTCTATGAGACCAGCGGGGGCAAACAGATGGTGGTTACGGTCAATCTCCGCAAGATGTTGACCAGCAACAATGCCATGGCTGACCTCAGGCTGCGCAGGAATGCTGTTATTTACGTACCCAATCCGCGTGACCGCTTCGTTTCGGTACTCGGCGAGGTTGCTCATTCAGGGCCGGTACAACTTACCGATGAGATCAACCTGCCGACTTTGATTGCTGCCGCAGGCGGCATTACGGATCACGCAGGCAACAACCCGAACATTGCAGTCGTCGATCCGACCACCCGGAAGACAAGATACATCCGTTACAAAGACATGCTCACGCCCAACCAGATGAATGAAGTTTCACTGCAGCCGGGCGATCTGATTGTGGTTCCCAAGGCTGGCCTTGCCAAGGTCGGCTCCGTTTTCCAGGAGGTGAGCCCGATTACCGGGTTGGCCGGCATCCTCGCTGTTACCGCTTTTTAAGGATCACCCATGAGAATGCATGACCCGACCGCGCCTCAGCTAGAGATTGCACCAGTCATTTTCCCCAAGCCGCCGGCGAAGGACCCGGAGAGTAGCACTGTTCGGTCCATCCATCTTTTCGAGAGCTTGAGACGGCACCGAATTCTGGCCGGAAGCGTGCTGCTCTTCGGGCTGCTCTGTAGCAGCTACATCCTCTATCAACGACGAGGACCGGTCTACGAGGCTGCCAGTCAGATCTACATCTCCCCTACCTCTTCCAAAGCCTTAACGGATGACCGGCAGACGGCTGTCCCGTACGAAGGTTTGATCGACGAACAGATGAAGACGATCACTCGATTCGATGTTTTACAAGCGGCGTTGCGCGCTCTCCCGAGGAAGACATGGCAGGGATACGGCGCAAATGAACTGGTCGCGATCAATATTCTTCAGAAGGTACTGCTGGTCACGCGAATGGGGCAGGGCTTCGAAGTCAAGGTCAGCCTCGAGGGCGGGAACGCGAATAACATCACTGACATCGTCAATGCCGTCACAACGGCGTACATCGCCAAGGCCCGGGACGTTGAGTTCTACGATCGCGATCAGAAGCTCCAGATCCTGCATGGCGAAGAGACCAGGCTGCAGCAGCAGCTTGTCGACAAGGGGATGCAACAGACCAGGCTGCTACAGGATCTCGGCATCGCCAGTGTTCGTCCGGACGATGCCAGTCCCTACAATGACCAGCTCGCCAAGCTCCACGGTGACTTGAACGATGCAGCGGAAGCGCTGGCTGAATCACAAAGCAAGCTGGAGGCGCTTCGCCGGGGTGGATCCGATGCGCCCGGTATGAAAGTGGCCGCAGCCGACGCGGCCCAGTTGGATCCTGGTCTATCAGCACTCAAGTCAACCCTGAGTGGCCAGCGGGGAACGCTGATTCAGCAGATGGCGACGCTCACGCCGTCCAATCCGATTTATAAGCAGGACGAAGAGCAGCTCAAGACCATCGACAGCCAGCTTGCCCAGAGTACGGAGTCGCTGCAAAGCAAGAATGCCACGCAGATCACGCAGCGGCTACAGTCCGAAATTACGCAGAAGCAGATCGTCGTCAACCAGCTACGCACGCAGCTTCTGAATCAAACGCACGTCGCAAATGGCAGCGCACCGAAATACCAGCAGGCCCAGCAGATCAGCACTGAGATTGTGGATCTGCAGAAGAGTCTGTCTGCTATCGGCGATCGTATTCGCGAGTTGCAGGTGGACAGTTCCTCTCCAGGGTCTGTTTACCTCTCCGCTGCAGCCATGGTTCCCCTGGCCCCAATGAAAAGCAAGTTCGCGCTGGGTGTGTTCATCTTGTTTATGGCAAGCGTCGGCTTCAGTATCGTGGTCGCGGTCGCGGTCGACTTCTTCGATCCGCACCTCTATAACGCCGATGACGTGAAGCAGGTCATGGGCTTCGCGCCGCTCGGTGTCCTGCTCGATCACGACCACTTCAGCCCGGAGGTAAGTCAGCAATATCTGCTGCGGCTTGCTGCTGGCATCCACCATGCCGTTCGTGCCAGCGGAGCCCGGACCTTCCTGTTCACAGCAACTGAGCCCGAAAGTGGAACAACGACGGTAGTAGAGAAGCTGGCCAAGCAGCTGCGTATTTTGAACCTGAATACTCTCACCGTCGCAGCGACCAACGTGGACGGCAAGATCACCTACGTCAATACGGCGGGTCTTGGCCAAGAAACGAAGGTAGATGGTCAGGCCGACACGCGAAGCAACGTTAAGGCGGAAGGCGCATCACAGGGCCGCCGTTACGGTGGCGGCGTGCATGATGATTCATTGCAGACACAGCAATCCAGCCCTCTCGCTCTAAGCACGAACTTTGTCGATTCTGCGCAAACCATGTTCAGCGGTTCATTTGTCGCCCAGGTGCTGGCTGAAAATGAAAGCAACTATGATGTTGTGCTTGTCGATGGCGGTCCCCTGCTGATTTCGGCCGACACGGAGTACCTGGCTCGTATCGCGGATGGAACGATCATCGTGGCCCAATCCGGCCGCACTACCCGAAAGCAGCTCGAACGGTCCGCCTCCCTGCTGGAGCGATTGCACGTACCCGGTGTGGCGGTTGCTTTGAACCGTGTCGATCCGACCCACGCCGATGCAGCTCTGCGCCAGGATGTCCTGGACTTCCAGCAGCAGTTGAAAAAGCAGCGCGGCACTGGTTTGAGCAAACAGTACCCGCGCAGGATTCCGCAAGAGAAGCCGCAGCCGGCCGCAGCTCCTAAGCAGGCTGCCAGTGACCCTTCACCCGGAAAGGATGAGTTTGCAACCGAGGGTTTTAAGAAGGTCACTGCTCTTTGATTGCGCGTTGTGAATGCCAGTGGTGACTGCGCGTCCGCGGTCACCACAGATGACCCAGATGGATCGCAGAGGAGCATTGTGAAAGAAGAAGAAGGAATTGAACGAACTGCAGCTGCAATCCTCGCCATATGGCGCGAGGTTCTTGGCATTGCAGATGTGGGAATCGATGAAAACTTCTTCGACATCGGAGGAAGTTCTCTGCTGGCGACACGCATAGCCGGCAGGCTCAGCCTCGATCTTGGCCGCAACGTATCCGCTGCGGATATCCTGGCAAACCCGTCCGTGAGGAGCCTGGCTGCTGCCATCACCGGCCAGGCTTCCGCGATGAACCGGGGCCAGGCGGAACGAAGGGCTGCCATGCAGCAGCAGGCTTTTGCGGCTCGCCGCGCCACACGGGGATGAGGAACATTTCGGGTAACGAACGGGCCGTTGAGAACCGAAAAAACCAGAATGGAAGGCAAATCAATGGCGCTCGATAACCTGAACGCTCTGCCGGACACTCGCTTACCAGACGAACGCATTCCGGACGCTCGCATGGGAGAAGAGCCCTCTGGTCCAGCCATCGCAATCATCGGCATGTCCGGCCGTTTTCCCGGAGCCGGCAGCCTTTCTGAGTTCTGGAAGAATCTGGCTGAAGGTGTAGATTCGGTTTCTCATTTCGCCCCGTCGGAGCTTGAAACAGGCAGCACCACTGCGGGCGAGCAGGCTTACATCCGTGCGCGATCCGTACTGTCCGATGTTGACATGTTCGACGCAGAATTCTTTGGGATCTACCCGCGCGAAGCCGAGTTGATGGATCCACAGCACCGTATTTTTCTTGAATGTGCATGGGAGGCGCTCGAAAGCGCAGGCCACTCGCCGGCTGCCTACCAGGGGATGATAGGCGTGTTTGCCGGCTGCAGTATGAACACCTATTTCATGCACAACCTGGTGAGAGATCGCGCGTTTGTTGCCCGGTTTGCGGAAGGCTATCAATCTGCAAACTATCCGACCATGCTGGGCAATGATAAGGATTTCCTGCCTACCCGTGTGTCTTACAAGATGGGGCTTCGAGGACCCAGTCTTTCTATCCAGACAGCGTGTTCGACCTCTCTGGTCGCCATTGCCCAGGCGTGCCAGAGTCTGTTGATGTATGGCTGCGATATGGCTCTGGCAGGTGCAGTTTCGGTGACCTTCCCGCAGAAGCGAGGGTATGTGCCGGAAGAAGGAGGCATCCTTTCGACCGATGGCTTCATTCGCCCGTTCGATAAAAACGCGAAAGGAACCGTCTTCGGGCATGGTGCCGGCGTCGTTCTCCTGAAGCGCCTTGAAGATGCCGAAGCCGAAGGGGATCACGTACTGGCCGTCATCCGCGGGTTCGCGGTCAACAACGATGGAAACGCGAAGGCAGGTTATACAGCTCCAAGCGTTCACGGACAGGCCGAAGTGATTGCTTCAGCCCAGGCAATGTCGGGTTTTGATGCAGACACGATTACGTATGTGGAAGCGCATGGGACGGGCACACCCCTGGGCGATCCGGTCGAGATAGGCGGTCTATGCCGCGCCTTCGATGCTGCTACCAGCCGCCGTCAGTTTTGCTCGCTGGGCACGGCGAAGGCGAACGTAGGACATCTGGATGTTGCCTCCGGCGTCGTCGGAATCATCAAGACGGTGTTGCAGATGCAGCACCGGACCATTCCGCGTCTGTTGCATTTTGAAGCCCCTAACCCCGACATTGATTTCACCCAGACACCCTTTTATATACCCGTCGCAACGGTCGCCTGGAAGGCGAACGGCCCATTGAGGGCAGGGGTGAGTTCTTTCGGTGTCGGTGGAACCAATGCGCACATCGTTCTTGAAGAGGCACACTCCAGGAGAGCAGGCAAAGTATCTTCCGGAGGGGTTCCTCGGCTAGAGGATGCGCCCGTCGAAGTGCTCCCGCTTTCGGCGCGGACTCCTCATGCTCTTGCAGCCATGACGACCAACCTTGCAGCTTACCTGGATGCTCACCAGAACTCTTCCCTGCAGGATGTTGCCCACACCCTCCAGCAGGGGCGGGTACGCTTCCGCTACCGGGCTTCCGTAGCTGCTTCAGATCTTAAGACGGCTTCTGTCCTGTTGCGCAAGTCCGCTGAGTCCGCGCAGAGGAACCCCAAGACAGAACACAAGACGGAGCCGCTGCATGGACCGGTCTTCATGTTCCCGGGTCAGGGAGCACAGATGGTTGGCATGGGCAGGCTGCTCTTCGAGCAACAGCCGGTGTTCCGCAGGAGCATGGAGGAGGCTGATGCTCTCATCCGGCCCTATCTTCGCGAAGGATTGATCGCTGCGATTTATCCGCCACAGCAATCCGGGGCCGCCGGAGAAAACGCAGCAGCCTACCTGAACCGAACCGACGTGGCACAGCCTGCCATCTTCGCTGTTTCCTATGCGCTGGCACAACTCTGGCTGTCGTTCGGGATCAAGCCGTCTTTGTTTATCGGGCACAGTATCGGGGAATATGTTGCCGCAGCCCTGAGCGGATCTTTGACCTTCTCGCAGGCATTGGGACTGGTGGCAAAGCGCGGTGCCTTGATGCAGAAGCTTCCAGGCGGAGCCATGCTGGCAGTCAGAAGTTCTGCGGACGTGGTCGAGCGCCTCCTGGATGCTGAGGGAGATGCCGGCTCCAATCCTGGGCAGAAAAAGCTTGCCGTGGATCTTGCATCCATCAACGGGCCGAAGTCGATTGTCATGTCTGGCAGCTTTGGAGATATCGAGTCACTGGCGACAAAACTTAATACGAATGGAATTGCTACCAGGAAGCTGGCCACTTCTCATGCCTTCCATAGCAGCATGATGGAGCCGATGCTTGAAGAATTTCGGAAGGAACTGGAGTCCACCGCATTTCAGCGACCTCTGCTGCCGTGGATATCCACCCTGACCAGCGAGCCGATTGATCCAGAAGAGGTGACGCGGCCGGAATACTGGCTGGCTCAACTGCGGTCGCCTGTTTTGTTCCATGATTCTGCAAACCGAGCGCTGCAGCAGACGGCTGATGCAGAGAACGCAGTTTTCCTGGAAGTTGGTCCCGGACAGACGCTCACCAATCTAGTGAGGCAGATGCCGGCCGCTTTCTCCGTCGCCGTTGTTGCGAGTCTTTCGAACGCAGCAGAGGAATCGCCCTCCATCGAGACGGCGGTAGCCGCTCTTTGGGAGCGAGGCTATGAAATCAGGTGGGAGCGACTTCGGCCGAACGGCGGTCTTCGGCGCATTCCCCTGCCAACTTACCCGTTTGAACGGAAACGATTTTGGATTGCGCCTCCAGAAGAACCGGAAACCACGGCGTTGCTGCCCGGTGCCTCGAAAGCGGGATTCGAAAGTCCGGCAGATTCCATTACTCTTCCGGAGAGTGCGAGGGCCCTGTCCATCAGCAACAGCCGTTCTTCTACAGAGGCAACTTCCATGCCCGAAACTTCTGTCAATGCACTCCTTCTCCAGGATCTGAAATCCCTGGTGACTGAGCTGTCCGACCTGGACCTGTCTCAGACTTCTGCCAACACCTCGTTCCTCGAGCTTGGTCTCGATTCCCTGTTCCTGACCCAGCTCACACAATCCATACGCGGCAAGTATGACGTCAAACTAAGCTTTCGCCAGATCATGGGAGATTTTTCGACGTTTGACTCGCTTACAGCTCACCTTGCTGCTGTGGCCCCGAAGGAAAAGCTGCCGATGCCTCAAAGCTTTACAAGCATCGGGAGCCCGCAGACGATGGCGTCGCCCACGATGCCTGAAAGAGCAACGGCCCAACACTTGCCTGTTCCAGCAGCTTTAAACGGTACAGATGCCTACACAGCCTTGTTTGCACAGCAGATGGCGGCGATGAGCGCCCTGATGCAGCAGCAGCTTGCCGTTCTGCAAGGATCAAGCGCAATCGCGGCTTCGCTGCCGACAGTTTTGCCCCAGCCGCCGCTCCCAGCTGCGATCTCGCCGGCCGTGCAGAAGCCGGTCGCGTCGATGCCAGCGAACGACAAGGAACTCGGCACCCTGATGCCGCTTCGTCCCCTGGATCTGCACACTGGCGAGAAGCTCACGGCCGATCAGCAGCAATACATGGATTCGCTGTTCACCAGGTACAGCCGCCGGACTGCAGGCTCCAAGGCGAGTGCCCAGAAATTCAGAAAAGTACTCGCCGATCCCAGGGTAGCTTCGGGCTTTAACCCACTTTTCAAGGAAGTGGTGTACCCCCTTGCAGTCGAGCGATCCAGTGGTGCCTACCTGTGGGATGTCGACGGAAACCGGTACATCGATATTCTCAATGGCTACGGTTCCATCCTCTTTGGTCATTCTCCTTCTTTTGTAACGACGGCTGTGCGGCAACAACTCGACCTGGGCTTCCCCATCGGCCCTCAAACCGAGCTGGCAGGTGAGTGCGCAGAACTGCTGACGAGCCTGGTGGGCATGGAACGCGCTACCTTCTGCAATACCGGATCGGAAGCCGTGATGGCAGCGATGAGGCTGGCGCGCACGGTGACAGGCCGATCGTTGATTGTGTTGTTCGCTGGCTCCTATCACGGACAAATAGACGAAGTTCTCGTCAAGTCCAACCGCAGTGAGAAGAGTATTCCGACCGCTCCCGGAATCCCGGACGAGAGCGTTCGGAACATGCTGGTGCTCGAATACGGATCCCAGCACGCGCTCGATGTGATCCGCCGCCGTGCAGACGAGATTGCAGCCGTGCTGGTTGAGCCCATCCAGAGCCGGCATCCGGAGCTGCGGCCGAAAGAATTTCTTCTTGAAATTCGCAGGATTACGGAGGATGCCGGCGCCGCCCTTATCTTCGACGAGGTGGTGACTGGTTTCCGGACGCACCTGGGAGGTGCCCAGGCTCTCTACGGCATTCGAGCCGACCTTGCGACCTATGGGAAGGTAGTCGCAGGCGGCATGCCCGTCGGTGTCGTTGCGGGCAGCCGCACGTATATGGATGCGCTCGACGGCGGTGCCTGGCAATTCGGCGATGCATCGGTGCCGCAGGTAGGAGTTACTTTCTTTGCGGGAACCTTTGTCCGTCATCCGCTTACGATGGCGGCTGTGCGGGCGACGCTCCTCCATTTACGAGAAGCGGGCACAGTCCTACAGGACACGCTGGCCGAAAAAAATACTGCCCTGGTCGACGACTTGAACGCCATGTTCCGGGAGTTCGGCTTTCCTTCCCACATCGAGCATTTTGCTTCGTGGTTTTTCTTCTCGGTTGCTCCGGAAGCACGGCTGGCCAAGTTGCTGTACTACCATCTCCGCGAACTGGGCCTGCACCTGCAGGAAGGGTTTCCGTGCTTCCTGACAACCGCGCACACGGACGAGGATCTCGCACAGGTTCGAAGCATCTTCCGGCAGGTACTCGGAGAGATGCATGCGCACACGATCATCGGCCACAACTCGCCGGGAAACTCAGCTGTCCTCACGGGCATGCAAGCCGCCGCAGTCGGAACGCCGGAGCCGATCCAACAGGAAGAGTCTGTAGAAGCTCCGATTACCGAGGCGCAGCGTGAGATTCTGCTGGCGTCCCAACTGGGAGCGGAGGCCACCTGCGCCTTCAACGAGTCCGTCACCTTGTACCTGGATGGTGTACTGGATGTAAATGCACTCGAAACGGCTCTGCGCCAGGTTGTTCAACGTCACGAGGCATTGCGGCTGGTTGTTTCACCCGATGGCGATTCAGTCATCGTGCACCCAGAGGTGGATCTCTCGGTCGCACAACACGACTGGCGAGGCATGGAGCCGGCTGAGCAGCAAAAGCGTTTCAACTCGCTGCTTCGCCAGGAGGCAGAGACCCCGTTCGATCTGAAAACCGCACCGCTGTTTCGTACCAGCCTGGTTCGGCAGGATGACCAGAAAGCGATGCTGGTCTTCACCGGCCACCACATCATCGTGGATGGCTGGTCGGTCAACGTCGTCTTTGAAGAAGTGGGCAATCTGTACACAGCAGCACGCAAAGGAACTGCTGCTTCCCTTCTTCCGGTCCACTCGTTTGTTAAACAGGCACGCAGTGAACATGCGGAGCCGAGTGCTGTAACAGAGAAATACTGGCTGGATCAATTTCGAACGCTGCCGTCACCCATGGAACTGCCATTGGATCGGCCGCGCGGAGCCATGCGCGAGTACTCAGGTTCTACGTTCCGTCATACCTTCAGTGCCGAGCTGACAGCAAAGCTGAAGACAAGCTCGTCGAGAAGCGGCAACACTCTCTTCAGCACACTGCTGAGCGGCTACTTCCTGCTCCTGAGCCGGCTTTGCCGGCAGCAGGACCTGGTTGTGGGCATTCCCATGGCGGGACAAAGGAACTTCAACGGTAAGAGCTACGTGGGACACTCCGTAAACTTCCTTCCCATCCGAACCCTGGTCGATGGATCCGCCACTTTTGGCGACCTGTCGAAGCAGGTAAGAAACAGTGTGTACGATGCTCTCGATCACCAGGACTATACCCTTGGCACCCTCGTCCGCCGCCTCAAGGTTCCAGCGAACTCCGGTCGGCTCGCGTTAGTAGAAGCACAATTCAACCTCGAACAGGTAGGGAGCAGGCTGACATTTGACGGACTCACGACGAGAATGGAAGCCAATCCCAAAGCTGCAGTCAATGCAGACATCTTCTTCAACTTCGTCGATCGCGGCGACCATCTGACCCTGGAAGTGGACTACAGCACTGCGTTGCTCGATGAGGCCACGATCGAACGATGGATTCATTGCCTTGCCATGCTGTTGAGCGAAGCTGCGGATCATGAATCCACAGCCGTGGCCAGGCTGCGCTGGCTGAGCGAAGAAGACAGCGCACACATCCTAACCGACTGGAACCAGACCCGCACCGATTACCCCGCGGACGCGCCTGTCCACGTGTTGTTCGAACAGCAGGCGGCGAAAACGCCAGGGGCCGTCGCATTAAAGCAAGGCCGTCAGAGTATTACGTATGAGGAACTAGATGTGCAGGCGAACCGCTTCGCGCGTTTGTTGCAGGAGGAGCATGCCGGGCAATCATTGCGCGTGGCGCTAAGTCTGGAGCGCTGCCCCGAGATGTTTGCCGCTATCCTCGGTGTCCTGAAAGCAGGCGGTGTCTATATACCGATCGATCCGACCTATCCACAGGCAAGACTCTCGCTGTTGCTCGAAGATTCGCAACCCACCTTACTGCTGACTCAGCAATCGCTGTTGAGCAACTTCGAGACCACGGGTCTGCGTGTTCTCACCCTGGACTCGGCGATCAAAAAGCTGTCCGATTTCTCGGGAGAAGCCCTCACCTCCTCGGTGACTGCAGAAGATCCTGCCTACATCATCTATACCTCCGGTTCAACCGGAAAGCCGAAGGGTGTGGTGGTGCCTCACCGCGCCATCGTGCGGCTGGTAAAAGGTTCCGACTTCATCCGCTTTGCGCCGGATGAAGTCTTCCTTCAACTTGCACCCATCTCCTTCGACGCGTCTACGCTCGAGATCTGGGGTGCGCTGCTGAATGGCTCCACGCTGGCCCTGATGAGCAGCAACAAGCCCTCGCCGGAAGAGATCGGAGAAGCCATCACGACCTATGGCGTTACCACCCTGTGGCTGACTGCTGCATTGTTCCACCTGATGGTGATGGATCATCTTGCCCTGCTGATGCCACTGCGGCAGCTGTTGGCTGGCGGAGATGTGCTTTCTGTCCGGCATGTTCGCCGGGTGCTTGAAGCAAACCCTTCACTACGCCTCGTCAACGGGTATGGACCCACAGAGAACACGACATTTACGTGTTGCCATACGATGACCCTTGAAAGCCTCAGCGGGGGCAGTGTTCCCATCGGCAGGCCGATCAGCAATACGAGGGTGTACATCCTCGACGCAGAACTCGCCCCAGTGCCGGTCGGGGTCCCGGGTCAGCTGTACGCAGCAGGAGATGGTCTTGCTATAGGTTACTGGCAGGCGCCGGAGCTGACTGCCACGAAGTTCCTGGACTGGCCGATCCCGTCCAAACCAACCGATGGCAACGTCCGCATGGAACGGCTGTATTCCACGGGTGACACGGTTCGCTACCGGCAGGACGGCACCGTGCTGTTCCTGGGACGCAATGACAACCAGGTCAAGATCCGCGGTTTCCGTGTCGAACCCGGTGAGATAGAGGCGGCAGCAGAACGGGTTGCCGGTGTACGCGCCGCCATTGTCTCGGCACGACCGGACTGGAATGCTCCCGACGACATACCCGGCGACAAGCGGCTGGCCCTCTACTTTCTTGCCGATGCAGGATCGGATGTCTCCGTCCTTAAGCAGCAGCTGCGGGAATACCTCCGCAGCCAGCTGCCCGACCACATGCAGCCGGCTGCCATTGTCGCTCTCGAGAGCTTTCCGAGAACAGTCAACGGCAAAGTCGATTACCGGGCGCTGCCCGCGCCGGAAGCGGAACGCCGTGCCAATTCCAGGCCGGTGACAGGCCCGCGCAACGAAGTAGAGGGTCAACTCGCGTCCATCTGGTGCAAAGTCCTACAGCTGGATTCCGTGAGCATCCATGACAGCATTTTCGAATTGGGTGGTGACTCTTTATCCATATTCAGGATTACTACGCAAGCCAACCAGGCTGGAATTCGCATGACAGCCAAGCACCTGTTCCAGTACAAAACGATAGCTGCTGTCTCTCCTCTCCTCGAGGAAAGCGGAGAGACGATGGAACAACCGGGGTCTCGTACCACGATCCGGCCTGTAAACCGTGAACGTTTTCGCAAGCACCAGAGTTTAACGAGTGCCGATTAGTCGCAGCTATGACAGAATGACGAGCACCAGGATGGCTGATCCTAACGAAGTCGAGTCCCTCGCGCGCGCGGCCTCCACGGCGTCTGCTGCGAGTGCGGTCGGGCACGTACCAACCATGCATGTCTCACCTGTCGACGACCCAAACAACCACGCCTCACCTGTGCACGGCTTAGAAGCGACAGCCACCTTAACCGCCGGCCTGGAAGAGACGTTCGTCCTGCCCGCCAGCCGCGAACAAACCCGTTACTGGATGCTTGCGCAGCTGGATCCTTCCTCGACCGCGTCGAACATGGCAATTGCCTTTGACATCTCCGGCGACATGAATGCCGCGGCAGCCGAAGCAGCCATTGCTGCTTTAACCATGCGGCACGAGGCCCTGCGCACCATCTTCAGGCTCGAGGCCGGCGTCTTGTCACAGGTTATCCTGAGCCGTCCACTCTACAGCTTTGAGACTGAAGACCTGTCCGCCTTTGCGGAAAGCAGCCGCGATGAAGCCGCGCAGGCTTCCGTGAGCAGACATGGACGTACTGTCATCGATCTGCATTCCGGGCCTGTTCTTCATGCGCGGCTTATACAGCTCAGCCGTCAAAAACACATCCTCGCCCTCACGATGAATCACATCGTCTGCGACGGATGGTCCAATGGCATTCTGATCCGCGACTTCACGCTGCTGTACGACGCTATCCTGACGAACAAAGAGGCAGTGCTGCCCGAACTTCCCTTTCAGTTTGCGGATTTCGCCCTCTGGCAGCACGAATATCTGGAGAGCCCTGAGGCGGAGATGGCGGCGAACTTTTGGAAATCCCGTGTTACCGCCGACCTCCCGGCTCTGGATCTGCCCACCGACTATCCCCGGACCGCCGGCAGGAGTTTCCCCGGTCACATCGAATCGGCGCTGCTCCCGCAAACGACGAACGATCGATTGATCGAGTTCTGCCGCAACTCCGGCTCAACAAAACACATAGTTCTGCTCGCTGCGTTTGAGGCACTCTGCGCGAGGTACACCGGTCAGACAGAATTCCTGCTCGGCTCCACCATCGCAAATAGAACACAGCCGGGCATGGAGAACGTCGTCGGACGATTTGCCAATCCGCAGATCATCGTCGCCAGGGTGGAGGGTGATCCGACTTTCGCAGGTCTTGAACAGGCAGTCAGAGAGAGTGGCACCGAAGCCTACAATCACCAGGACCTGCCGTTCAGCCGTATCATCGAAGACTTTCAGATGACCCAGGCGGGAGCGACTTCGCAGTTTCTTCAGGTGTGGTTCCTCTATCAGAAGGCCTTCATGCAGCCGCAAACAGGCTCAACGATCCTGGTCACGCCCAGGCGTTCTGTCAGCGGCGGAGTTGATTTTGATCTGCTGGTCAGTATCGTCGAACGCGCAGAGGGTCCGCGCATCCAGATGGAGTACAACACCCAGCTTTTCTCGACGGGACGGATACGCCGCCTCATCGAAGGTTTCATCGAGCTGCTGGGGAATGCTCTTGAATATCCGGATCGGCCGCTTTCTACGATCGCAGGCTTACCCGCAGTGTCTGCCGCTCCTGAAGCCCCGGCTGCTCTTGTCGCAATCAGAAAGCCGGCCGCCAAGCAACGGCTCTTTGATCAACTGAGTGCCATGGCTGTGAAGCTGCCCGACGCGGTCGCGGTGGCAGAACCTTCGCACTCAGTGAGCTGGGCTGGCCTTGACGCTCAAAGTTCTGCCGTTGCTGCAGAGTTGAAGCGGCGGGAGATCACGTCCTCCTCCCTTGTGCTTGTCCACCTGTCGGAAACGGCTGCGAGCGTCGTAGCCTTAGTTGGTGCATTAAAGACCGGCGCGAAAGTACTGCCGCTGCCCTGGCATGGCACCAGCGACAGCATCCACACTCTGCTCACACTCATGCCCGGCAGCTTTCTACTGGCATCGCGTGAGTTCTCATTCAAGTCTGCAAAAGGTCAACTCTTCTTCGATGAGATCGAGCGCTTGGCGCCTCATCCGAACTTCCAGCCGGATGGCCGGGGTGAACTTGTTTTCCTTAAGGATGCGTCTTCAGCTGAGTCTGACAGCACTTCGCTCGCGATCGTTCTGGATCAGCTCGAAGCAGCCGCGGACGTTGTCGGACTCAAATTCGGCAGCACGGACGGTCAGGACTCGATCCTCTCGTTTCCAGCGGCGGGCCCCATGGAGGCATGCCTCGATCGGCTCATGGCAGTGGCCGGCGGCGCTCAGCTGACGTTCGCTCGCAACCCATCCAGAGATTCCATGGATCAGTTGCTTGCCGCCTGCCAGGCCACCAGGGTGCATCTCTCTCCTGCAGAACTCAGAACACTTACCAAACAAGGATGGAACGGAGATCGTCGCGTCACGATCCTCCTGCGAGGCGGACGACTTCCCGGATTCCTCGCGCGGGAACAGGACGACCGAGTTCCCCGCTACTTCAAGGCTGCACACTTTCTCCTTGGTGAGCCGAAAGCCGGCGGCTACGTTGCCCAGCAGAAACTATCCAACCGCTCAGGAACGTCCGGATTGTTGCCGATCCTGGGAAAGCTGTCAGTGCAGGATCAGCAAGGAAAGCCTGTACCATCCGGAGGCTTTGGCCAGCTTTACTGGAACAATACTGCTGTCCAGTTTGTGGCGCGTAGCATCGCCGATGGTCATCTCGAAGCATTGGACCGGAACGACCGCTTTGTTCAGGTACGCGGCCACCGCGTCTGCCTCGGTGAGATCGATGATGCGCTGAACCTTCTTCCCTCGGTAGATGACTCCTTCACCATCGTCAGAGAGGTACATGGCGAGCCTTCGTTCACAGCGTATCTGGCAGCTGATGGAGCAACTTCCGGCAAGGAAGCGTTGAGCCCTGAGGCACATCTCACGGCAACTCTTCCCGGCCACATGGTTCCGGCTGAATATATCCGGATCAACAAGCTTCCTCGAAGGCTGGATGGTCGAGTCGATCTGGCTGCGCTTCCCGCCATGACAGCGCCAGCACAGACTGCTCCCGCCATGCAAACGACAAGCATGACTGCGGTGGAGGAGAAGCTCGCGGGTATCTGGAAGGACGTTCTGAGTCTCCGCCAGGTCGATATCCACACTCCTTTCTTCGAGCTTGGCGGAAGCTCTCTCTTGCTCGTCCGGCTCTTCGCACGGATCAACAAGGCATTTGAAACCTCGCTGCCCATCACGGCCATCTTCGATGCAAAAACGATCGCTGCTCTTTCGATGACCCTTGGCGGAGAAGCACAGATCTCACCCCTGGTGCAGGTGCAGACAAGCGGAAGCAAGCCGGCCCTGTTCATGATCCACTCCTACCTGCTCTACAAAGGCCTTTCTACGAGCCTTGGAGCCGACCAGCCGTTCTACGGGCTGCGCGAGCTCGATCGTGATGGACACCTGACGATTGAAGAGCGTGTAAGCCGGTACGTTTCCGAAATCCGACGTGTGCAGCCCCGCGGCCCCTACCACCTGGCCGGCTGGTGCGCTGCAGGCCCCCTTACCGTCGAAGTAGCAAGGCAGTTGATCCAGGCGGGACAAGAGGTCCATTACATAGCGCTGTTTGACTCATGGCTTCCCGGCTACCTGGATTCGGTCGAGGCCCCAAAGACCTCCCGCAGTCGGCTGCCCTTCCGCGAAGTGTCCAGCAAGCTGAGCTATCACCGTCGCAAGATGGTTGGACTCAAATCTGGAAAGAAAGTCCGTTACATCTGGATGGCTGCCACGCGCGTACTGAAGGAAGCCCGCTATCATCTCTATCTTCAGAACTGGGAGCGGCTGCGGCGCCTGTCGGAAAAATATCAGTTCGCTCTGCCTCAGTTCATGCACAACACCAGCCTGGATACCTTCTCCGCTTTAAAGGACTATCGCGAAAGGCGAATACCGATCCGTCTAACCCTGATTCGCGCCAGCGACTCGCGGGAAGTGCCGGGCGCTGCGGCTTCCTGTGGCTGGGAGCGCGTAGCGGAATATGGCGTAGACGTTCTCTGGGCACCCGGCGATCACGAGACAATGTTCGTCGGAGCGAACCTGGAAGCCACTGCCTCCATCCTCAGGAAGGGACTCGAGTCGGCAGGTCACAGCCCCTTGGAAGAAGCCGTCCTGCCTGGCGGCAGCTCGGACTTGAAGTCGATACACCTGGGAAGGGCGGCCCTCCATGTCGACTGTCCTATCCTCTAGCACCATTAACATCTCTCAGGTTCCGATCGATAAGGCCGCCCTGCCTGCGCTCGAGCACTCGATCCACGTGTGGTGGTTGTTTCATCACGGCGCCTCGACGCCTGAAGCCGGTGACCAGCAGGCGAGTTGGTGGGACTGGCTGTCCGCCGACGAGCTCGACCGTGCCAGCCGTTTCCATTTCTCGCATCACGCTGAAGAGTGGGTCGCCAATCGCGCCAGGCTGCGAATGCTGCTGGGACATTACCTTCAACAGGATGGCGAAAAGATCCATTTCTCCTATGACACCGCCGGTAAGCCTCGCATCGCCGACAACAACACGGATTTGCAATTCAACCTGTCGCATACAGAAGGCCTGGCGATAGTGGCAGTGACACGAGGAAGTCGTCTGGGCGTCGATGTAGAACGAGCCGACTTGCATTGCGATGCCATGGAGCTGGCGCGCTTCGCCTTCTCCTCGACCGAGCTGACTTCGTTGTGCAGCCTCTCCAATGCGACCGAGCAGCAGGCTGTCTTCCTGAAGCTATGGACATGTAAAGAGGCTTTCCTGAAAGGTCTGGGAGATGGCCTCTCTCGATCGATGGCAGACTTCAGTATCAGCTTCGATCAACAACACCCGCGCTTAACTGAGTGCTCGTGGGATCCATCCTGTGTGAACCGCTGGCACTTTTCTTCACTCGATGCACCAAATGGTTACACTGCTTCGCTTGCCGTCGAAGGCTCTAAAAGCGGTTCTATCAAGGCATTTTCCTGGGGTACCAAGCGATCCGCTCTATGATGCTACGGCGCAATCTCTATCTCGTTCTCTCTCCCGGCTCGCTGGGTTACGCACGCTATGCAATCGAGAGCCTGCTGGCTCGATCTTCAGAAGCGATCCAGTTGAGTCTGATTACCGACTCGGATACAGATCGCGAAAAGCTGACTCACTTCATGGAGTCCCTCGACCATCAGGGTGATCAGCTCTGGAAGGTCTATTCAGAAAATGATCTTGCGGACCGGGAAGCTACGTTATTTGCGCGGCTTCCCAACCTTCGTCACTTCAGGAAGGGACACCCCTGCTGGAGGAAGATCACAGATCCCCTGTTGTTGACCCAGTCCAATGAAGAAATGGTGTTGCTGGATCCTGACCTCTTCTTCCCAAACCGCTTCACCTTCGAAGCGACCCCGCAGAGTGGTCTTCTTCTCATGTGGCAGAAGCCCAACTGTCTGCTTCCCCATGTCACGGTCAAAGCCGCGATGAACGCAGGTGTGCCGCTTGCACACCATGTCGATATAGGTGTCGCGCACTGGCGGGGTCCTGACGACATAGAATGGCTGGACTGGTTCATCGGTACGATCGGGGGCGCGCATCTGCCTCGGGTGATGCATATCGAAGCGATTGTCTGGGCTGCGCTCGCGATGAAAATGGGAGGCAGCTACCTCGACCCTGTAGCCTGGCGCTGCTGGCAGCGAACGCAAGTCAAGCGAATTCTGCGGAAGTTAAACGTTAGTGGCGCCCGCTTGCTGCAGCCGGAGCCCTGGACAGGCATGAAGTGCTTTCACGGCGGCGGTGAAGCAAAATACTGGATCCCCGACGCTGTCAACCGGAACTATCTGACGAAACCTTCTGACAGGCTGGAAGCAACTACTGGGATGCCCTTCGAAGAACTAACTCCCAGGGGCTACGGGCGTGAGCAATCCATCAAGCGTTTGCTGCGGGGGCTTGGCTATTACGCCTTGTTCCGCACTGCCTGATAGCGTGCGCGTCTGTATCGTCGCTGACAGCGCTTCTGTACGTTTTGGTGGTGAGGCTATATTGCCTTACCACTACTTCCGTCTCCTGCGTCAGCGCGGAGTGGAAGCCTGGCTCGTGGTGCACGACCGCACCCGGGGAGAACTGGAAGCTCTCCTGCCGGACGAAAAACACAGGATGCTCTTCACTCCCGATACCAGGCTGCACCGCTGGCTTTACCACCTGAGCACGCTGTTGCCCCGCCGCGTGGCCGAAGCCAGTATCGGGCTGCTGAGCCATCTGCTCACGCAGAGCAGGCAGAAGCAGATCATTCGCCGGCTTGTTCGCGAACAGCAGATCACAGTCATCCATCAACCCACGCCTGTTTCTCCCAGGCTGCCATCCCTGATGTACGGCTTTGCCGCCCCCGTTGTGATCGGGCCTCTGAACGGCGGCATGGATTATCCCGCGGCATTCCGGGGCGATGAATCCAATCTCAGCCGACTTTCGGTGTTCCTGGGCAGGCGGTGCGCAGATCTCGTGAATCGTTTGCTTCCGGGAAAGCGTCGGGCAGCCATTGTGCTGGTTGCCAATGCGAGAACCCGTGATGCCCTGCCCGGTGGCCTCAAAGGCAGGATCCTGCAGCTGGTCGAAAATGCGGTGGAGCCGCACACCTGGCAAGCCATCCCGAGCAAGTCTGCGTCCGTCACCTCAAACTACGACGACGCCGACAGCAAACCACGATTTCTCTTCATCGGGCGTCTCGTCGATTGGAAGAGAGTAGACATCGCCATCCGGGCGCTTGCGCTTGTTCCTGACGCAGGACTAACAATCGCGGGAGAAGGGATCATGCGGTCTGTCTGGGAAAATGTCGCAGAAAGCGAATGTCCAGGGCGGGTACGATTCGTCGGCTTCCAGTCTCACGCCGAGTGCTCCCGGCTGCTGGCGAATTCCACCGCCCTGGTGCTTCCAAGTATCTACGAATGTGGTGGCGCGGTGGTGCTCGAGGCAATGGCAGCCGGGCGCCCGGTGATCGTCACCAGATGGGGTGGCCCGGCCGACTACGTGGACGCAGCCTCCGGGTTTCTCATCGAGCCGACCAGCGAAAACGAGATGGTTCAGGATTTTGCTTCGGCCATGAAGCAGCTCTTAGCGAATCCTGCGCTCGGCCGCACAATGGGAGATGCAGGTCGTAAGCGGGTGCTGGAACTGTTCACATGGCCTGGCAAGATAGAGGAGATCGAACACATCTACCGCCAGGCCTCTCAGGTATCTATTCACGAGAAGCCTGAGTTCAGTACACCCTAGGCCTATGTCACAGAACATCCAGGCATCGAGCGAGAATGAAGCTCCAGGCAGCAGGTGTCTGCACACTGCCTACTTGATGAGCCGATATCCCGCGATCTCACATACCTTCTTTCTGCAGGAAGTCCTTGGCCTTCGTCAGCTCGGCCTGCACATCGAGACTGCATCGATCAATCTTCCAGATCGACCGAGCGAGAAGCTCGGTGCTCAGGAACGCAGCGAGCAGGCGCAAACCTACTATCTAAAAGGTCAGCCACCCTTCCGCACACTCGTTCGACTCGTCCGCATCATCCTCACGCATCCGCGCGTGGCATGGCGAGGATTGAGCCATGCACTCAAGCTGCAACCCGGGCACCTGTTGCATACTCTCTACGCCATCTTCTACCTGGCCGAGGCTCTGCTGCTGGGTGACTGGATGAAGCGCAGAAGACTCGTTCACCTGCACATCCACTTCTCAGGACCTGTGGCGACCGTAGGTATGATCACGAGCCTGGCGTGGCAAATTCCTTATTCCATCACCGTGCATGGTCCTGACGAGTTCTTCGACCAGGTGGAGACGGCACTCGCCCGAAAAATCGACAATGCAGCCTTTGTCATCTGCATCAGCGAATTCTGCAGAAGTCAGCTGATGCGGATTGTGCCCAATGCCACCTGGAAGAAATTGCGTGTCGTACGGCTGGGTGTTCAGCCAACTCTTGCCGACACCTCATTCCAGACAGGCCGTCCGGAAGTGACACGCATACTCTGCACAGGCAGGCTGGTGGGAGCCAAGGGACAGGCCATACTCATCCTGGCAGCAGCCCTGCTTACACAAAGAGGACGCTCCCTGCAGGTCACTCTAATCGGGGATGGCGAGGACCGGCGTGCTCTGGAAAGATTGGCCGGTGAGCATAGGCTCGAGATGAAGATTGTCTTTGCAGGCGCACGCAGTCATGCTGAAGTGATGGATGAGTTGCGGCACTCCGACCTGTTTGTACTGCCCAGCTTTGCCGAGGGAGTACCCGTTGCCCTCATGGAAGCAATGGCTGTGGGTGTACCGTGCGTCAGCACATTTATCGCAGGTATTCCAGAGTTGATTCGCCACGAAAAAGATGGTTTGCTGGTGCCGGCAGGTTCAGTCGAAAACCTGGCTAAGGCCATCGAGCGCATGATGATGAACAGCGAAGAACGGAATCGTTTCCGCAGTTCAGCTCGAACGCAGGTACTCACACACTACAATCTGCCGGAGAATCTTCAGACCCTGGCAGCAACCATGACTGAACTTGCACCCTATGCAGTCCAAGCTCACGATGGCGTCTGACATCGATCTTTCCGTCATCATCATTTCCCTGAATACCAGCAGAGTCCTTGCCGAATGCCTGGAGTGTCTCAGCATCGCGGCCCAGGGACTGCGGGTCGAAACGATCATCGTCGACAATGGCTCCCGGGATGATTCAGTTGCGCGAATCCGTCGCGACTGGCCGGAGATCCAGCTCATTGAAAGCGGAGATAACCTCGGATTCGGCAGAGCGAACAATCTTGCTCTGGAACAGGCAACGGGACGCTACATCGTTTTGTTGAACTCGGATGCATTCCTGGCACCCGACGCGCTTAAAAAGTCCGTCGAATACATGGACCGGGATTCTTCGATCGGACTCGGGGGTGGACGACTGGTTGGAAGAGACGGCTCGTGGCAACCATCGGCCAGGATGTTCCCGTCGATCCTTACCGACACCTTCGTCCTGTCTGGATTATCCAACCGCTTCCCTAAGTCGCGGATCTTCGGACACTTTGACCGTACGTGGGCCGACCAGGCGCAGCCCATGTCGGTTGACTGGGTGCCAGGAGCCTTTGCAATCATCCGCGGCGACGTCATCCAGAAGGTTGGCATGTTCGATCCTCGTTTCTTCCTCTACTACGAAGAAGTGGATCTCTGCCGTCGCATCAAGCAGGCAGGATATTCGATCCGCTACTGGCCGGATGTTGTAGTCATCCACATAGGCGGAGAGTCTTCGCGCCAGGTGTCGGGAGAACAGAAAAGCCTGCAGATCTCGAAAGCCGGCTCCCAGCTCACCCTGTGGCGCATGCGCAGTACACTGCTCTACTACCGAAAACATCATGGCTGGCAGGCTCATCTTGCCAGGCTGCTCGAGACACTCTGGTTCAAACAGAGAGTCGTTCGCAAAAGCAGGAGTAAAGATCCCGAACGCCGCGCCTCTGCCGAAGCGGATGCCCGCCACGTAGCGCTGATGCAGCAGGCGTGGCAGGAAACCAATGGTGGGAGACAATCGCCTCCCCAGCCGTGGTAGAACTGCTGCTGACACCAGACCTATGACGCTAGCCAAGCATGTTCTCTCAAATGTATATGCGTCCTGGCTAAGGGCCACGCGCCCGCTGCGAACCGGAGCGCGCCGGGTGAGTGCGCACGCACACTTGTCCTCTGCTGTCATGCATCCTGTCTCTCCTTCCGTTGTCGTGCTCGGGAAAGCTGATGTCTATGGAACCGGCAACATACAGCTCGGAGAAGACCTGCTCCTGTACCCGAACCTCTATCTGGAGACACAAGGAACCGGGCGAATCATGATCGGCGATGGAGTCGTCATCTCAACCGGCGCTCACCTGGTTGCAATGGACCTGATACAGATCGGTTCAGGAACAATGATCGGAGAATATGTGAGCGTACGGGATGCGAATCACCTGCGCACAGCAGGCTTCCCAATGAGAAGCAGCGGCTACGTCGCAGCCCCTATCACGATCGGTAAAGAGGTGTGGATTGGGCGTGGAGTCGTCGTGCTGAAAGGCGTCACGATCGGCGATGGCGCAACCATCGGCGCGAATGCCGTCGTGACTCGGGATGTCGAAGCCGGGCATACAGTCGTCGGCGTACCGGCAGCCCCGGTCCATCGCACTATTCCGCAGCTATCGGATCAGAATCGAAGGTAAGAGCAGCGTCGCCTGTTGCCGGTGCAGAGGATCGCTTCGGCAGAATACGTGCTGGAACACCAACTGCTATGGAGTTGGCAGGGACGTCAGCGATCACGACCGCGTTGGCGCCAATACTGACATCATCCCCAATCCTTATGGGACCAAGCAGCTTGGCTCCGGCGCCGATGTCGACACGGTTCCCGATGATCGGCGAACCACGTTTGCCCTCATGCCTGAGTCCGATAGTCACGCCGTTCCGAATCACAACATCATCGCCCAGAACCGCATCGCCGCTGACGACTATGTCAAAGCTGTGCTCGATTCGGAGCCGCTTTCCGATCACAACTTCGCATGGCAGTTCCGTGCCGCTTAGAGACTCGACCAGCACTTTGATCAACTTGTAGCAGACAGAAAAAGGCACCCTCAAAGCTCGCAGCCGGATGGTGTATCTCCAGCGTCCAAATCGATAAACGACCATCGTCCAGAAGCCCCGCCGCGAGGGATCGCCGCCATAGCTTCGAAGGTCCTCCCGCAAATTATCGAACATAGGGTACTTTTCCTCGCGTGTCGCGCTGCGGACGGGCTGACAGAAGGGGTATCACGCTCGTTTGTACTCGATGAGAGACACCTTCCGGCGTCTGGCCTTGGCCAGGCGGTAGCTCATCTGCCCAAAGAAGATAGGAATCTCCTGAAAGTGAGAATGCAAACCGAAGAGCAGCAAGGTGCTCAAAGAGGATGTTCGTTCGCGGACTTTGTAGGCACTTCTGAACGCCGCCAGCAGATAGACAGATAAGGCGATAGCGCCTACCCAGATGTTTCGAAGAAGCAGGCTTCCGATTACCGTGGCAAGAGCAAAGACGATCAGGATGGCGCCGCGCAGCATGTTGCGTCTTGCCTCGGTTGACCAGAAGGGATCGGCAGTATGCGCAAACAACCCGGAAACCTGGGCGTAAGCGTGGCCGGCCCGCGTGGAACGCCGCCAGTATTGGGAAAAGTGGGTGATCCGCAGATCGTGCTTCGTCATCGGTGCATCGATGTGCAGGATCTTCCAGCCCTTTTCACGAAGACGCCGGCACATCTCCGGCTCCTCGCCGGCGATCAGTTCGGGATTGTAGCCATCCACTGACTCCAGGGCCGAACGGCGTACCAGGACGTCGCCACCAAAAAAGTCGGTGAATCCGGGTGGATAGATCCAGTCCAGGTCGAGGATCCGGTTATAGATCGAGGCAGCCGTCTGACTTTCCCGGCGATGACCCCAGACAGCAGCGATCGACGGATCGGAAAAAGAGGCGAGCGCCCGGCTGACAAAGTCCGGATAGACCTGGGTATCGCCATCCAAAAACAGGACCAGAGGAGCCTTCGAAGCGGTCCAGCCCGCGTTGCGACCCCGGGCTGCACTCATCGGTTCACCGGCAAGATGCACGACTCGGGCGCCCATCAAGGTAGCAATCTCACGCGAGGAATCGTGAGAATCAGAATCAACGTAAACGATCTCTACTTGCGATTGAGGGTAGTGCAGTTCGCGAACACTATCGATGCAGCCGCGAAGGTGACCCGACTCATTGCGGCCGATAATGACGACATTGAGCCGCTCCTGCAACAGCAATTACCCCCTGACGTGACAATATTCGCATAGATTGCCAGAACCATGAATTGCCAGATAGTTCCATAGGCAATCGATCGTCTCCATTTTGCGATAAGAATCGTTCTGGTCCAGGTACCCGCGAAGTTGTAGGAGACTTCCGCAGAAGAGAACGAAATAGGCGCAGATAATGAAGCCATGGAGCGCCAGACCAGAAGTCATCGGCTGCCCTACTCATAGAAGAATCGAAAGTGGATTCCCCTGGTGACTAAAGACCCTTTTCTGCTGGTTACGATAACCGAATTCGTCATTGAAATTAGCAGGCGACTGCCTACAATCAGAGTTGCCCTGCGTAAGGATTGATTTTTCTGGAAGTGAGCTGCTATGGCGACGCCTGTCCTCAATGATAAAGCTGTAATGCCGGCACTGAAGATCATGCCGATAGAGAGGCGAGATGCTTCCACCCTCTCCTTCAAGACCTTCGTCGAAGAGTATGTCGATCGTTCCCGTCCGCTCATCATCGAGAATGCCGTTCCGCAATGGACTGCCATAGAAAAGTGGACGCCCGAGTTCTTCAAGTCCAGATTCGGTTCGCAGATTGTTCAGGTGAGCTATGGCACGCGCATGGCGATGGGCGATCTGATCGATGCCGTCAACGCATCCACCAAAGAGCAGCCGGGCCCCTATCTTCACAAGGTGATCATCCACAAGGATATGCCGGAGCTGCTTCCGGATATTACGCCGGGAAATCTTTATGGCTACCCGCAGCGGCTGTGCAGTCCTCTCATGCCCCCATCCTTCCAGCGCCCGGATGGCTTCCTGAAACTGCTGATAGGCGGAGTCGGCGGCCAGTTTCCGATGATGCATTTCGACTCGGATAACTCGAATGCCATGATCACCGAAGTGTACGGCCACAAGGAGTTTGTGCTGTTTGCTCCAGAAGATACAGAGTTTGTGTATCCCCACCCGAAGCCTACTTCACCAGTCGCATCCGTAGACAACCTGGACGAACCCGACCTCAATCGCTTTCCGCTCTTCATCAAAGCGACGCAGCATCGTGGAATCATCGGCCCGGGAGAAGCAGCCTTCATTCCTTCGCGATGGTGGCACTCTGCGCGCGTGGTCAGCACTTCCATCTCCACCTGCACGAACATGATCCATAGTTCGAACTGGAGCGGCTTCATCCATGAAAGCTGCGATCCGGAAATCACGCGGAAGCCGCTGGTTCGTGCCGCAAAGCGTGCCTATCTGACCATCACCGGAGCAGTGCTCGACGCAAGTGAGACCTTGCAGGAGAAGCTTCCAGATACGCCGCTCGCCAAGCCGCTGGCCGTTCTGGCTCCACGGCCATGAATCGAAATCCGGGAACTTTGCCGATCGCCGCGCTGACCCGGGTCGACGATCGCTTCCTGTTTCGTGTCATGTTCTGCAGCGGCGCCAGGTGTTACCGTCCCCTAATGGCCCCTCTCTTCCATGCGTAATCCTGTACTGAGCACAACTGGATTAAAGGTCTTGCCCGGGCACTCCGCCATGTCTGCAACCTGGTCCATCATCCGGCCCAGGCTCGGACGATTGATCTTGTCGCTGCTGCTGATTGCCATCGGACGCGCGGCGTCGCTGGTGCTTCCCTACTCCACCAAGTTCCTCATTGACGAAGTTATCGGCAAACGGCACATGCAGGAACTGCCCCATATCCTGGAGGCGGTGCTGCTGGCAACAGCCCTGCAGGCGGCCTGCGCGTATGTGACCACTCAGACACTTTCCAAAACGGCATGGCACCTGATCACCGATTTGCGAAGACAGGTACAGTCGCATATCGGCAGGCTTCCCGTTTCTTTCTATGATGAGAACCGCACGGGCAACCTGGTCTCCCGGGTGATGACGGACGTCGAGGGTATTCGTAACCTTGTTGGTACCGGTGTGATGGAATTCGCAGGCGGATTATTAACAGCCCTGTTTGCGTTCACGCTCGCGTTGCGCATAAGCGTACCCATCACCCTGGTAATCATCAGCTTTATGGCGGCATTTGGATTGCTCCAGAGAAAGTTTTTTTCGATCATCCGTCCGATCGCGAGAGAGCGCAGCCGCATTGTGGCTGATGTGACAGGAAGGCTCACAGAATCCTTCAGCGGGGTCCGCGTTGTGAAGTCCTATCGTGCTGAAGATCGGGAGTCCTCAGTCTTCGCTGCGGGTGCAGGGAGGCTGCTCGACAATGTGCTGACCGCCATCGGCAAGACTTCTTTGACCACCATGGCCTCCACACTGGTGGTCGGCCTGGTAGCGACCGTCATGATGTTTATGGGAACGCGGGAGATCGTTGCAGGCAAGATGAGCCTTGGCGATTACATTTCCTTCTCCATGCTTTTAGCCATGATGATTTCGCCGATGGTCCAGGTCGTCTCCATCGGGACCCAGCTTACCGAAGCAGTTGCGGGAATAGACCGGACACTCGAGCTGTTGCGCCTGCCGCGTGAGGATGATGATCCGCAACGCATCACACCCCTCGATCCGGATGCGATCAACGGCCACGTTCAATTTAAAGACGTCTCTTTCAGTTACGTAGCTGGCAAGCGGGTGCTGCACCACATCTCCTTCGATGCCAGGCCGGGTACAGTCACGGCGCTGGTAGGCTCCTCCGGTTCGGGCAAATCGACGATCATCGGTTTGGTCAGTGCCTTTATCAAGCCGGAAGAAGGTGTGATCCTCCTGGACGGAGCGGATCTGTCTACGTTGCAGCTGAAGGGATATCGCAGTTCCCTGGGCGTCGTTCTCCAGGAGTCTTTTCTGTTTGAAGGGTCAATTTACGACAACATCGCCTTTTCGCGACCCGATGCCGATCGAGCCGCAGTGTTGGAAGCAGCACGCATCGCGCGGGTAAGCGAGTTTGTGGACCGTCTCCCGGAAGGTTACGACACGATTGTGGGCGAGCGAGGAATCAAGCTCTCCGGCGGCCAGAGGCAACGAGTCTCCATCGCGAGGGCGATCCTCGCCAACCCCCGCATCCTTATTCTGGATGAGGCCACTTCCAGTCTTGATTCCGAATCGGAAGCGCTGATCCAGGAGGGCCTGAAATACCTGATAGCTGGCCGCACAACCTTCGTCATTGCTCATCGCTTGTCGACCATTCGCAGCTCTGACCAGATCCTGGTCATTGAAGAAGGCCAGGTTGTGGAACGCGGCGATCATACGACTCTTTTTCACAATGGCGGTCGCTATTTCGATCTGTACACTCGGCAGCATTCCCTGGAATCCAATCTCTTCCTGAGTCCCGGTGAAGGAGACTCAGTTCAGGAATCCTCAGAATCAGAAAAAGAACGCATCGACTTGTCAGCGATTGCACTAGGACGAACATAGATGACGGCCGGGCCACCAGGCAGCAGATCGCAGTTCGTGAACAAGCTCTCCCTTAAAGCCAAAAACAACAGGCTGGTCAAGCTGGTCTTCAAAACACCCTGGATGGGTATCTATCCCAGCTACCAACAGGCATTGGCGGCAATCCCGGCTGACTCGAGAATCGGGTACAACCAGCAGGAGACATTTGACGTCTTCCGCACTCTTCCCATTGATCGGGTGCGGCCGGCAGATTACCCGATCATGCTGCATCTGCGCGAACTGCTGACGGAAAACCAAAGTCTCGTCGATCTCGGCGGCAGTATCGGCATGATGTACTACACAACCAAAAAGTACCTTATTCTGCCCGAGGGTCTCGAGTGGGTAGTCTGCGATGTGCCAAAGATGACCGATGCCGGTCGCGAACTGGCAGCCAGAGAAGCTGACAGAAGCCGACAGCTTCATTTCGTCAATGATCTTGGATCTGCAGGCAACGCGGATGTCCTCTTCAGCAGCGGAGCCTTGCAATTTATAGAAAAGCCCTTGCCTGAACTACTGAAGGAACTGCCCCAACTGCCGCCGGCAGTTTTGATCAATCGCATTCCTGCATGGGACTACGAGCCCTTTGCAACAATCCACGACATTGGCTTCTGTCTTGCTCCCTACCAGATCTTCAACCGGCCCAATTTCATCTCGGCAATGCAAGCCATCGGCTACACTTTGGCCGACAGCTGGAGTTGTCCCGAGAGCACGTTCTCCGTGCGATTCCATCCCCGCATTCGTCTCAGCGCCTACAGCGGGTTCTACTTCTCACTGCCGCGATAGACGCGCCGGGCACTACAGTTCTCAAATCTCGGATTCAGGCTCAGGCAGAATGTCACCTTCCCTGGCGACCCATACATAGAGCGTCGGCAACAGGAACACGCTCATGCACAATCCGGCGATCAATCCGCCCACGATGACAATCGCAAACGGCCTCTGAGAATCGGAACCGATTCCATGCGAAGTCGCCGCCGGAATCAACCCCAGCGTAGCGACCAGTGAAGTCATCATGATCGGCCGGAGGCGCAGAACCGCACCTTCTACCGCCGACTCAATCACGGACATGCCCTGGGCGCGCAATTGGTTGATGTACTCCAGCATGATGACCCCGGTCTGCACCGAAACACCGAAAAGCGCCAGGAAGCCGACACCCGACGAAACGCTGAAGTGTGTATGGGTGAGCAGGAGCGCCATCAGTCCTCCCACCGGAGCCATCATGACGTTGATCAGGATCAGGGCCGCCCATTTCACCGACCTGAACATGGTGTAAAGGATGAAGAAGATAACAATGATTGTGACAGGAAGGACCAGCGCCAGCCTTGCGTTGGCTCGCTTCTGACTGGCAAACTCACCCGCCCAGTCAATGCTGTACCCGGGAGGCAGCTTTACCTCGGCTTTAACCTTGTTGATCGCCTCCTGCACAGTGCTGCCAAGGTCACGGCCGCGCACACTGTACTTGATAGCGACGTAGCGCTGGCCGCCTTCTCGTTCAATCAAGCCGGCGCCATCCACGGTTTTCAATACTGTCAACTGCGCAAGTGAGACCCTCTCGCCGGATGGTGAGAGCAGGCGGATGTCGTTGATGGCCTCGGGTGTGTTTCTGTACTGTGCCTTGTAGCGAGGTACAACGTCATACCGCGCTTCCCCCTGTAAAACCTGGCCGACCGCATTCCCTCCAACCGCAGTCTGGATCGCATCCTGCACGTCCGCCACATTGATGCCGTAACGCGCAGCCGCTTCCCGATTCACAGCGTAGTTCAGACTGGGCTGGCCAAGGGCACGAAAGAGTCCCAGGTCGCTTACACCCTTGATGTGGCTCATGAGGGAAACGATCTGGTTCCCTTTGTCCTCCAGCGTCTTCAGATCGTCACCGTAGATCTTGACCGCAAGCTCACCCTTTACCCCGCTCACAGCTTCTTCCATGTTGTCGGAGATGGGTTGTGAAAAATTCCAAAGCACACCTGGAGTCTTTTCGAGCTCGCGATCCATGGCGCCGATCAATTCATCCTTGTTCTCGTGAAAGACTCCTCGCCAGTCTTCTTTCTGCTTCAGCCCAACGTAATATTCCGTGTTGTAGAAGCCGGCCGTATCCGTACCGTCATCCGGACGCCCGGTCTGGCTCACTACTTCTGTCACCTCGGGGAAGCTGGCCAGCAGTTGACGCGTTTTATCCGTCACCCTCTCGCTTTCACTGGGCCCGGTACTCAGGGCCAGGGTGCCGCGTGCCCAGATCGCACCCTCGTCCAGGTGAGGCAGAAATTCAGAACCGATCACCCCGCTCTCTCCAAGGAAAAGCGCCAGCATCACCATGATGCCTGCGAGGCTGATGGTGAGCATGCGGTTGTGAATAGCGTAGTGAGCCAGCTTGCGGTACCGGTCCGTGATCCAGATCAGGACCGGGTTATGCCACTCCTTTGCACCCTTGGTGAACAACAGGCTGGACAGACCTGGCGCTATGACAAGCGAGAACAACAGCGCGCCCAGGAGCGCAAAGGCCACCGTCCATGCCATGGGACGGAAGAGACGTCCCTCGACAGCCTGCAGTGTGAAGATGGGCAGATACGCGGAGATGATGATGCCAATGGCATAGAAGACCGGCCGCTGAACCTCGTGTGCGGCCGACCGCGACACCTCCAGCACGGACTCGCCCTGCTTGCGGATGCCGAGCCGACGAACAATGTTCTCGACCATCACCACCGCTCCGTCCACCACCATGCCGAAGTCCAGAGCCCCCAGGGACAACAGGTTTGCCGGGATGTGAACCAGGTCCAGGCAGATCGAGGCGAACAGCAGGGAGAACGGGATGGTCAAGGCCACGATGAAGGCGCCGCGAGCATTCCCTAAGAACAGGAAGAGAATGATCACCACCAGGATGATCCCTTCCGTGAGGTTGTGCAGCACCGTGTGGGTCGTCAACTTGAGCAGGTCGCCGCGATCCAGGAATGCTCTTACCTGAACGCCTTTCGGCAGGACCTGTTCGTTCAACTCCTTCACCTTGGCGCGGATGCCAGCGATGGTGGAATCAGTATTATCGCCCTTCTGCAGCAGGACGATACCCTCGACAACATCAGGATCGTCCACAATCTTGCCATCATCATGGCGGATTGCTCTACCAATCTGCCCGAGGCGGATCTTCGCACCCTGCTCCACTGTGGCGATATCGCGCACATGCAGCGCTGTTCCGTTCTGCGCCTTGAGCACCGTGTCAGCAATGTCATCGACACTGGTAAACAGGCCTACTTCCCGAACGTTGATCTGCTGCTGACCTGACTCAATGAAGCTGCCGCCTGCGTTGGTGTTGTTATTGGTCAGCTGCTGTTCCACGTTCCCGATCGTCAGCCCGTAAGACACAAGCCTGTCCGGATCGATGCGGATCTGATACTCGCGCGTCATGCCACCAAAGCTCGATACATCGACGACGCCCGGCACCTGCTTGAAACGTTTCTCGAGCGACCAGTCTTCGAGAGACTTCAACTCCATCGTGTCGTACGAAGGATTGGTGCTTGTCAGTGTGTACCAGTAGATCTGGCCGACAGGACTCCAATCCGTCCCGATCTGCGGCTGCAGACCGTTCGGAAGCGTCACCTGCGAAAGACGCTCGAGAACTCGCTCGCGGTTCCAGTCATCGGACGACGCATCATCAAACACCATGTTGAGACTGGATAAACCTGCGATCGAAGTAGACCGCAGGTGCTGGAGGTGTGGGATACCTGCCATGGCAATTTCCAGCGGCACTGTGACCTGCTGCTCAACTTCTTCAGCCGCGCGGCCTGGCCACTGGGTGATGACTGTTACATAGTTGTTGGCAACGTCCGGATAGGCTTCAACAGGAAGATTGTGAAAAGAAACGATTCCCCACGCGAACAGAATGATGGCAAGAGCCAGCACCATCAGGCGATTGTTTAAAGCAAAATCAACCAGCCCACGGATCATCTACTGCTCCACCGTGTCCTGCAGAGCCAGTGCATTCGTTACAACCTGCTGACCAGGCTGCAGACCACTGGTCACTTCTACTTTGCCGTCAGGCAGCGTCTCACCAGTGACTACGCCACTACGCCGATACTTGCCTCTGTTCAATTCATCCGGAACGTAAACCCAGGCACGATCATGAAGGTGCAGCACCGCATCCGCCGGGATCGCGGCATGCGTCTCAAGCTTGCGTCCATGGAAGGTGGCAGTAGCAAACATGCCGACGCGCATGAAGTAGTTCGGGTTCTGCACCTGGATGCGAACCTTGCCTGTGCGGATATTCGGATCGAGAATCGCATCAATCTCGCTGATGGTTCCGGTCACCTTCCGGTCGGGGAACGCAGTCAGACGAATGTCCGCAGATTGCCCGGTATGCACCTCGGCAAGATCATTTTCGTATACATCGCACACGACCCAGACGTGGGTGAGATCAGCAATGGTGAAGAGAGGTGGCGCACTGTTGAGAGCATTGATCGCCGGCGCCGCCTCGGTCACATTCTGCTGAATAATGACACCACTCGCAGGCGAATAGATGTTGACCACCTGTTCCTGTGGTCCATCCGGGTTTTTCACGCCGAGCAGGTTCAGGTGCTCCCGTGCTGTCTGGGTATCAACGACAGCCTTGTCGTAAGTATCCTGCGCTATCTCCAGCTGACTCTTCGGTATCGCTCCCTTGTCGAAAAGAAGCTTCGAGCGATCGAGCTGAGTCTTTGCCAGAACTTCATCCGCAACCGCCTTGTGATAGGTCGAGTAGGCGCCCGAGATGTCGTCGCTCGAGACCTTCATGAGCAACTGACCCTTTTTTACAAAATCTCCCACCCTCGCAAGAATGGCAATGACGCGGCCGGAGGCCAGGGAAATCACCGGAATCTGTCGCGAGACATCCGGATTTACAACGCCGGTCACATGCAAAGATGAAGTCGCCTGGTAGGCGGTCGCCGTCGCCAGGGGGAATTGCTCAGGATGATCAACAGACACCAGCGTTGGATTTGGCGCTTGCAGCACCGCGGCTTGTGGAGGCGCCTCCGCAGCAGGATCGGACTTTTTCTCACAGCCCGTGCCGAAAATTGCCATCACAAAAAGAGCAGATGCAAGGCTGTAGAACCTCGGCCCTGCATAGCGCCGAGACCACCCGCTGGGAGTGCGGCCGAACCAGCGTTGCGAGCTCACCGGCGATGAGGATATGTCGAGCCGGCTTCTCATGGTTACGCTTCGAAGGATGACGAACTCCTTGGGTGAATCGTTGGTGGCTTGTCGATGGTCTGGATCACTTCAGTGAAAGCACCATGACTATGGACGAAAGCAGCGCTGCGAATGACTCAAGTCGCCTGGCCTCAAAGCTTGCCGGGATACCCACTCCTTACTTTAGCCAACGAAGCGCGTTCCAGCCTGGTCTTTAGGCAATTCTTATGCATTTATTCGAGTAGTCAGACACAGCCGCCTCTTCAGTACAAGCCTTCTACTCGGCTCCGCGTATCGCTTACAAGAGCCCGGCAAGCTGCGCATCTTCTGGTGTGTCGATGTCCACAGCGCCCTCCGCAAACTCAACCTCTACCACCTCATCGCGAAGCTCCTGAAGAAGTCCGCGCGCACCCTTGTCTCCCCGGATGGCAAGCAGGTTTGGAAAGAAAGCCTTGGGGAAAATAGCTGGAACCCCAGGCAATCCGGAATAGCTGGCTGCCACAATTCTCGCAGGGTCCTCCATCGAACGATGCCGAAGCCGGCAGAGCGTTTCAACACTCACATGCACCTGGTCGCAGACTGTGACAAGAGCGTGACAGCAATCAGGATCGGCCGCGACCATGCTGGAGAGTCCAGCGACCAACGATGTGGACATTCCTAATTCCCACGACCCATTGAAAACAGTCTTGACTGAAAGGTCATGCAGTTCTGCTGAAACCTGCTCAGCATTCGATCCAAGCACGGTGACCACAGGAGAAAAGCCGGCATCGATGGCAGCGCAGGCAGCCCGGCGAACCAACGTCTGGCCATTCAGCTGGAGCAGCTGCTTAGGCGTCCCAAGTCGACGACTGGCGCCGCCGGCAAGCAGGATGCAGCCGCATCGATAAGGTACCGGCAGCGAAGCACTCGCCATCAGCTTCGCAAATCAGCAAGTAGCAATGAAGCTGTCTGCTGTTCTTTCGCGGTGAGCGGTAGCAGCGGTGGCCGCGGAATACCGCCGTAGTAGCCATTTTGATCGCAAGCAAACTTGACTCCGGGGATTCCCATCACTCCGCAGATGCACGATGCGGCTTCGATCAGGCGGTTCTGTTTCTCCTTCTGCAGAACTTCGTCCTGCTCTTTCCATGCCATGTGCACCTCTGCGCATGACTGCGGCGCGAAGGCAGCCATCGCCAAAATCGCTGCTGTCGCACCAGCCTGGAAGGCCGGCAGCATCGTTTGCGCTGAACCGCCGATCACCTGGAATCCCACATCCCTGGTGCGTGTCTTCAGGCTAGGGGATGCCACTGCTGCGACCGCAAACGCCGGGGTTTGCTGAAGCTGCACCAGCTCTCCAGATGCCTCGTTCTGCGAAGATGAGTTCTCAGGCTTCAACATGCGTCGTGTCACTGCAGCAAAGGTCTGCGTCACCATCACCTTTCGCTTGGCAACCTCAGCGGTCGCCTCCACCAGCTGCGCAATCCTTTCGACATTGCCACTCGAATCCTTCATGCCGATGATATTTGGATGATGAGCCAGCTCGGCCACCAGGGAGACAGGTAAATCGTAAAGCGTGTAGCTCGGGATGCTGTAGAGAAGAACAGGCAGCGGCGACGCATCAGCTACGGAACGGTAGTAGTGCAGCATCTCTGTAGTCCTCAGCTGGGGACGATAGAAGTGCGGCGTTCTCACCAGCACTGCATCGAACTGCTGAGTGGCAGCGTACTCGGCAAGCCTGAGGGTCTCGCTGACGCTCTCACGTCCTATTCCCGCAATCATCACCTTGTGCGGCGCAGCAGCCTCAATCGCTGTTCGTAACACCAGGCGGGACTCTTCGTCGCTGAGCATTACTGCTTCGCCGGTCGATCCAAGCATCACGATACCGGAAATGGCCGTCCGGGAATATCGCTCGACATTACGCTCCAGCTTATGCAGAAACAGTTTGCCATCGCCGGTGAAGCAGGTCGTAGCCGCGGTCAGCACACCCTCAAGCAGCATCAACGCACTCCAGCAGGAACAGCCTTCAATCCGCGATGCAGCTCCTGCAGCGCATAGACATTGGTCGAGTCTCGCTGCAGTGCGGCAATGCCTTCAGCCGCTGCACGCGCAGCCGCCATGGTTGTGATCGTCGGCACCCGCTGTGTCACGGCAGCTCGTCGAATCGCCTTTTCATCAAAGAAGGTGTCATGTCCATAGGGCGTGTTGACGATGAGTTGAATGCGATCACCTTTGATCAGGTCGACGACATTCGGACGGCCTTCTTTCACTTTGAAAACCCGCTCCACCACAAGACCGGCACGCTCGAGCAGGTCCGCTGTGCCGTGCGTCGCCACCAGCCTGAAGCCCATCTCGACGTAGAGACGCGCAAGCTCGACCAGGCCTGTCTTGTCTCGTTCGTTCACGCTGAAGAAGACAGTTCCGCTCGTTGGCAGCTTCTGACCGGCAGCCAGCTGCGCCTTGGCAAACGCCTCGCCAAAGGTCTCAGCGACGCCCATCACTTCACCCGTCGACTTCATCTCGGGACCAAGCACAGTATCGACTCCCGGAAACTTGTTCCACGGGAACACCGGCGATTTCACATAATAGTGCCGGCCGGTTCCGAGCTCGGCATGACTCTCGACAAGAGCGGGCAGCAGTTCGCGCAATGTGCGCCCAGTCATCAAGCGAGCGGCAATTTTGGCCAGCGGTACACCAGTAGCTTTTGAAACATACGGTACGGTCCGCGATGCGCGAGGGTTAACTTCGATCACGTACACCTTGCCCTCAGAACCCGCCGGCCCGCGTTGAATCGCGAACTGCAGATTGACAAGCCCGCGAACATCCAGGGCGAGAGCGAGCCGGCGCGTGTAATCACGAAGTGTCTCGAGCACCGCAGGCGAAAGGTCGACCGGTGGCAGCACGCACGAAGAGTCACCCGAATGAATTCCGGCTTCTTCAATATGCTGCATGATGCCGGCGATGACCACGTCGTGCCCGTCACACAGCGCATCGACATCCACTTCCACCGCATCCTCGAGGAAGTGGTCGATCAGCACGGGCCGATCATGCGAATACTCAACCGCCTGCTTCATGTACTCGCTGACAGACTGCGCGTCATAAGCAATCACCATCGCTCGCCCGCCGAGCACGTAAGACGGCCGCACCAGCACTGGATAGCCCACGCGATCCGCACCAGCCAGCGCCTCTTCGACGCTGGTAGCCATGGCTCCAGGTGGTTGCGGAATATCGAGCGACTCGAGCAGTTTGCCGAAGCGTTTCCGGTCTTCAGCCAGGTCAATCGACTCAGGCGACGTTCCGATAATCGGCACACCCGCCTTCTTCAGCGACAGCGCAAGGTTCAGCGGCGTCTGTCCGCCAAACTGCACGATCATCCCGATCTCCGCCCCTGAACTCGCCTCATGTTCGTACACGGCAAGCACGTCTTCCAGGGTGAGCGGCTCGAAATACAAGCGATCGCTGGTGTCGTAATCCGTAGACACTGTCTCAGGATTGCAATTCACCATGATTGTTTCGTAACCATCTTCCTTCAGCGCGAACGCTGCATGGCAGCAGCAATAATCGAATTCAATTCCCTGCCCGATGCGGTTCGGGCCGCTCCCTAAAATGATGACTTTTCGCTTGCTCGTTGGCGGAGCCTCGTCCTCTTCGTCGTAGGTGGAATAGAGATACGGCGTATCGCTCTCAAACTCCGCAGCACATGTATCTACCTTCTTGAACACAGGATGAATGCCGTGCTTGTGTCGCAGATCGCGCACCTGCATCACCCCGGCAGATCCTTCCAGGTGCCACACCTCGGCGAGCCGTGCATCGGAGATTCCCATCCGCTTGGCCTTGCGCAGCTGATCGTAGGAGATGGACTCAGCGTTCTTCTCGCCCACTGCCGTGATCGCATCCGTCACTTCTTTCACCTGGAACAGAAACCAGGGATCCATCGTCGTGAGTCTCGCCACTTCGCGAACTGACATCCCCTTGCGAAAGGCATAACGAATGTAGTCAAGCCGGCCGGGCTTGGCAGTTACCAGCATCTGCGTCAGCCTCCGCGGCTCAATCACTTCTGCGCCGACCCGCTTTCCAGTCTCGAGCGATCGCAGCGCCTTCATCAAGGCTTCCTTGAAGGTCCGCCCCATCGCCATGACTTCACCGACCGATTTCATCTGCGGTCCAAGATTTTCATCCGCGCCGGCGAACTTCTCAAACTGCCACTTCGGAATCTTCACCACGACATAGTCAATCGTCGGCTCAAAGCACGCAGGCGTTTTCCGCGTGATGTCATTCGGAATCTCATCCAGGGTGTAGCCGACCGCAAGCTTCGCAGCAATTTTTGCAATCGGAAATCCAGTCGCCTTCGAGGCCAGCGCAGAGGAGCGCGACACACGCGGATTCATCTCGATTACGGTCATCCGGCCATTCTGCGGATTCACCGCGAATTGCACATTGGAGCCGCCGGTCTCAACGCCGATCTCCCGCATCACGCGGATCGCGGCATCGCGCATCGCCTGGTATTCACGGTCCGTCAGCGTTTGTGCGGGCGCCACCGTGATCGAGTCGCCGGTATGCACTCCCATGGGATCCATGTTCTCAATCGAACAGATGATGATGACGTTGTCCGCGAGGTCGCGCATCACCTCCAGTTCATACTCTTTCCAGCCAAGTACTGACTCCTCAATGAGACATTCGTGCACTGGTGAGAGATCGATTCCGCGCGAAAGAATCTCCATCAGTTCCTCGCGATTGTAAGCAATACCACCGCCCGAACCACCCAGTGTAAAAGAAGGACGTATCACCACGGGGAAGCCGATCTTCGCGCTGAAATCCATGCCGTCGCGAAGATTGTTCACCAGCGAGGAACGCGGCATATCCAACCCGATCTTGTTCATCGCATCTTTGAACAACAGACGGTCTTCGGCCTTCTTGATAGCTTCGAGCTTCGCGCCGATCAGCTCGATATCGTACTTGTCGAGGATGCCCGCATCTGCCAGGTCAACCGCGATATTAAGAGCTGTCTGACCGCCCACTGTTGGAAGCAGCGCGAACTTGCCCTTCCGCTTTCCATCGACGCCGGCCATCATCTCGCACTCAATGCGAATGATCTCTGTTACGTATTCGCGGGTCAGAGGCTCGATATACGTTCGATCCGCCAGCTCCGGATCGGTCATGATCGTCGCCGGATTCGAATTCACCAGCACCACTTCATAACCCTCATCGCGCAGTGCCTTGCACGCCTGCGTTCCGGAGTAGTCAAATTCGGCTGACTGTCCGATCACAATCGGTCCCGAACCAATTACCAATACTTTCGTGATGTCATTTCTTCTAGGCATTCTGTGGCTCGTTCATGCTTTCGCTGTTGGTCATGGCTGCTGTTTGGCGCGATCGACGGCTGCGGCAAAATCGAAATCCTGCCAGCGTGTGTAGTGCCGTTCGCCGGCGATAAAATCCCGATCCTCGCTCGTCAGCCGGGGAGCATGCATCGGCCTTCGCTGCCAGTCGGTGTAGCTGTCCGCCGAACGATAACGCCCGTCGTGCGACAGCAGAAATGTATGGATGTAAATCCAGTGAAGATCCGGCTCCGACTCGCCGGGCATGTACTCGTTGATCTGCCTGGTCACTGCGCCGCTTTCATTCAGACAAGCAAGCGTGCTGCGATCAAATTCATCGTCATGCACCCAGACTGAAAGTGCCCGCGGATGGCCATTCGTGATCCACACCATCGCCGTGCCATCGTCATTGCTGCCTTCCAGCTTCACGTGAGACGCCAGGTCTGTCGTCACAAACCACGAGCCTTGGGAGAAGAGTTGCAGAGGTGCAGCTGCCCTGGATCCGGACATACAGGCGGAAACAAAGCGCTGCACCCGCGGTTCCAGCACCTTGCGTTGCAGACTGGCTGCGTACACCATCGAAGGCCGCTGAGCCTGTGAGGTAGAAATGTGAAAGAAGAAGGCAATAACCGCCAGCAACGGCGTGAATGGGCGCATAGCCCGCCTCACTTCTTCCACTCCTCCATCAGCTTACGGAAGTCCTGAAACAGGTATGTGGAATCGTGCGGCCCGGGACCCGCTTCGGGATGATACTGCACGCTGTAAAGCGGCATCGATCGATGACGGAGACCTTCCAGCGTGTTGTCATTCAAATCGACGTGCGTCAACTCCACTTCGCTCTCTCTTATCGAATCGGGATCAACCGCATAGTTGTGGTTGTGTGCAGTAATCTCGACCTTGCCGCTGTGCACATGCTGCACAGGATGATTGCCGCCGTGATGACCGAACTTCAGCTTGTACGTCTTGCCGCCCAGGGCTAGGCCGATTAATTGATGTCCCAGGCAGATACCGAAAATAGGCTTGCGCCCCATCAGCCGACGGATACTCTCCTGCGCATACGTCACCGGCTCTGGATCACCCGGACCGTTCGAGAGGAAGATGCCATCCGGATTCAGCGCCAGCACATCCTCTGCGGAGGTCTGTGCCGGAACCACGGTCACCCGGCAATTCTGACGGGCAAGCATCCTGAGAATATTCGTCTTGATGCCGAAGTCATATGCAACCACGTGCAGATTCGCCGGTGGCTCCTCGATGATCTGGTCCTGACCCTGCGGGCGGCCAACTTGCGGCAGCGGATCGTCGTAGTAGTTCGCAGGATCCTTGCAGTCAAATTCGTACGCGCTCCGCGTGCTGACAACGCGTGCCAGATCTGTTCCGTCCATCCTGGCGATTGCTTTCGCCTTCGCAACAAGCTTGTCGGCGTCTGTTTCGATCGTCGAAATCACACCGCGCATCACGCCGTGTGTGCGCAGGTGGCGCACCAGTGCCCGCGTATCGATCTCGGAAATCACTGGAACCTGGAAGCGTTCGAGATACTCATCGGCGACTTGTTCGGATCGCCAGTTGGAGCTGATTGCGGAAAACTCACGCACAATCAATCCTTCGATGAATGGCCTCGCAGCCTCATTATCGGCAGCATTCGTCCCGTAGTTACCGATCTGCGGATTGGTGAGAACAACAATCTGCCCGGCATACGAAGGATCAGTGAAAATTTCCTGGTAGCCCGTCAGCGATGTATTGAAAACTACTTCACCTGAGCCTTCAACCCTGGCACCGTAGCCTTCACCGCGGAAGATGCGCCCGTCTTCGAGCGCAAGAATCGCCTGCATCGCTTCTCCATGGAGTGGATTCAGTCGATTCTAGCAGGAATGGGACATTTATCGATGAAGGACGAGGATAGCTTTCAAACAGATCTGGCTGATCACTTCAATCCACAATGCGACTAACGAACCGCCCCAAACTGATCGGTGGGCCAATAAACGAATTCGGCTTTGCCGTAGATGTAATGCCGCTCCACCGGACCAAAGTCCCGGCTGTCGCTCGAGATGGAGCGATGATCCCCCATTACAAAATATTCATGCGGCGGGATGGTCATCGACGCTACCGAGCGAATGTCGCGGTAGCGATCCGGCACATAGGGTTCGGGGAGCTTCCTGCCATTCACAAACACCTGCCCCTCATCGACCAGGAGAGTATCGCCAGGAAGCGCAATGACGCGCTTGATGTAACTTTTTTGAGGATCGCGCGGATAGTTAAAGACGACAACATCCCCGCGCTCGATCTTCTCGAAACGATAAACAAACTTGTTGATGAAGAGGCGGTCCTGGTCCTCCAGCCGCGGCAGCATGCTGGTTCCCTCCACCTTCACCGGCTGATAGAGAAAGGTGATAATGAAAAAGGAGATGCCGACGGAAAAAACCAGATCGCGCACCCACAGTCGTAACGGGCGTGACTCCGGCTCGCTCAAAGCAGGAGGAGCGTCGAAACGTGCAGGTTCAGGTGGCAGATCAGTGGACTGCATCGGGATGACTTTATATTAGCTGCTGCATCTAGCCGCAGCCTAGCGAACCTGCCGGACAGGTCATCATCATGCGTGGTTTGGGCAGAGGCCGCTGCTGCGAAGCCGAGGGCACGAACTGGGGTTGACCCTGCACGTCATTGATCCCGGCAAGCTGCGATGGCTCCAGGCGCAATGGACGCTGCAGCACCATCTCGATGCTCGCTCCTGTCTGGATATTGATGTCGTCACCGCGGGTCAGCAACGTGTAGATGCCACCAGCCGCAGCACCACCGAGCCCGCCGTAACCAATGCCCGCCAACGGATGACCCATTGCCGAGCCGCCCAGCGCACCGATGCCGGCGCCCGCAGCTGCTCCCTTGGCAATCGTTCCCGCATCCTTACCATTGTTGCCGGCCTGCTGGATCTCGCCTTCGCTGTTCTTAACCTGCGGCCCGTCCGAACCGGGAAGATTATTCACGCCGCCGGGAATAGCAACGACCTGGCCATTCGGGAAGATCATCGTGTTGAAGTGAATCAGCAGCTTGGCGCGTCCCTTCACCCGACCCGGACGCGTCACCTGGTCCACGACACCCTGCACGTAGACGCCTGCCGGAATGAGGACATGCGTCCCGACAATCACCGGAAACGTTGAGACAAGATACAGACCATCCCCCGGTCGTGCTGTCTTGGTATTGATCGGGCTCTCTACCGCGAGCAGGACCTTCGTCCCGGCCGGCACTGTCAGCGCAGGATCAGCCGCATGGCTGTCACCGGGCGTCGCCTTATCCGCTCCAGGAGCCACCACGGGCTGGTTGACACCGCTCTGCGAGGCAGCCGGTGCATCTTGATTCGAACTTGTGGCCGGGGCGACCGCCGGTGCACTGGGCTGCTGGGCAAGCAGGCTGCCGCCTCCGGCTGAGGAAAGCAGGAAAACTCCTGCCACCCATGTTGTAAGCGGACTGAGCGTCAGACGCTGACCCATACTGCCTCCGAAAGACTTCTCCCTTGTTATAGACGGTGGATGCTCTCACAAGAAAGCAAAACGTGAGGCTGCGGAAACGCACGTTCGTTACCATGGCGCTATGCAGCCTGAATCAGGCCGGAACCTGCCTCCCCGCAATGCGACAGAGCGCACGGCCTTTTCGGCGGTGTACGACCTGCTGCAAGAAGCAATCTCCGACAAAATTTTCCCCGGTTGCGCTTTTGGCGTCCTTCAAGGCAGCAACATCCGCATTTTGGATGCGCTTGGACGGCAGACCTACGATTCGGACGCTCCCTCCATCGAGCCCTCCTCAGTCTTCGATCTCGCCAGCCTCACCAAGGTCCTGGCTACAACCTCGATGGCGATGTTGCTCTTCGATCGTCAGCAGCTCAATCTGGACCAGCCACTCACCGACATCCTGCCCGAGTTTGCGTCCGGAACTGCTCCCGCCGGGATCGACGAAGACGCGAGGCACAGTGTTACCATCCGGCACCTGCTTGCCCACTGCTCTGGTCTCGCCGGATATGCTCGCCTCTTCGAATTCGCTCATTCTCGTGAAGAACTACTGAACGCCTGCCTTCACATGCCGTTGGAACATCTCCCCAGTGCAGTCGCCGAATACTCGGACATAGGCTTCATTCTGCTGGGACGTGCGCTGGAAACCCTGGCAGGCGAGACAATCGACAACTTCTGCAGACGAGAGGTTTTCGCTCCCCTGCAGATGAATCACACCGGCTTCCTGCCTTCTCCGGACACGTGGCCATCCATCCCTCCTACGGAGAGAGACACGGCTTTCCGCCTGCGCATCATTCAGGGCGAAGTCCAGGATGAAAACTGCTGGGTCATGGGCGGCATCAGCGGCCACGCCGGCCTGTTTGGAAACGTCCTCGATGCCTTGAAGTTCGCAAGGTGCTTGATTGCTCCAGCATCCTCTGCCGAAGACAAGCTCCTCTTTCGACCCGACACAATCAAGCTCTTCAGCACCAGAACCGGCATGCCTCCCGCCAGCTCACGTGCACTAGGGTGGGACACACCCTCATCACCGTCCTCATCCGGGAATTACTTCAGCTCTGACTCAATCGGTCATCTGGGTTACGCAGGAACCTCTATCTGGATCGATAGAGTGAAAGGGGTAGCCGTTGTTCTGCTCACAAACAGAACCTGGCCCTCCAGGGACAACCAGGGTATACGGAGGATCCGGCCCATTTTCCATGATCGAATCTGGCAGGCTTTGATCCCCCAGTTACCTTGATGTGGGATAATGACTGGTTGGGTACCATCGATTTTGATGAGTTCTTTACAAGTATCGGAATCCCGATACACTGATGTGGGTTCAGCAGGTACATCGACCATGGCAACAATGACAGCACCGCGCACCGTAGCGCACTCCGACGAAGCATTTTCGAAACACCGAACCAGCAACCTGGTGGAATTGACCACCGAGGGCGCAAACGAGGCATCACGAGGACTGGACACCAAGTCCGCCCTTGAAATCGCCCGCATCATTAACCAGGAAGACGCCAAGGTCGCCTTGGCAGTCAAGAAGTCCCTCCCTGAAATCGCACTCGTGATCGATGCCGTTGCCCGCAGTCTGCGCGATGGTGGACGCCTGATCTATGTGGCCGCAGGATCCAGCGGACGCATCGCTGCGCTCGACTCCTCGGAGTGTCCAGCTTCCTATTCGACAGCGCCGCAATCCATCCAGTACATCGTCGCCGGCGGACCAAAAGCGGTAGCCTCTGCCGTCGAAGTCAATGAAGATCTGCCGGAACTTGGACAGCGTGACATTGCACGACGGCGGCCTACGCGAAAGGACATCGTCATCGGTGTTTCCGCAAGCGGTCGGACGCCCTACGTAGTCGGAGCCGTCGAATACGCGAAAGCTCGTGGAGCCATGACTGCCGCAGTCGTGTGCAATCACAACACTGCCCTGTCGCTCGCAGCAGAGATCACCGTCGTCGCCGAAGTTGGTCCCGAGGTCATCTCTGGCTCAACGCGGATGAAGGCAGCAACGGCCCAGAAGATGGTTCTGAACATGATCACCACCGGCGCCATGACCAGGCTCGGCTATGTGTACGAAAACCTCATGGTCAACGTGCACATGCAGAACACCAAGCTGGTTGAGCGTGGTATTTCGACGCTCATGCGCGCGTGCAACATTGATCGCGAGAAGGCAGTCGATACCATCAAATCGGCCGGACGCAGTATCCCCGTGGCACTGGTCATGCTGAAAGCAGATGTCGATAAGCCGGAAGCAGTGCGCCGGCTGGCAAAGGCGGATGGCAATGTTCGCGTCGCCATCGAAGACAATATCCTGGAACTCTGATCCGCCTGAAGTCCAGGAAGGCCCCGCGCTCAGCGGGGCTTTCCTGCGTCAGGACCCTATGGCGCGAGTGTTTTGATCAGCGACGGAGTAGGACTGCCCCATCCGGTCACAAGGTCAAACCCTTTTTCAGCACTGTAGCTGCCGGACTTCCCGCTGGTGATGTCATGGAAGTCAAGGCTGTACTTCGACGTGGCATTTTCTGCGTAGATGGTTGGATTGAGGAAGCCGAGCGGGGGCTTTCCATTTGCTTTCAGCTGCTGGTTGACAAGCGCGATGTAGCCCGCCCACATCGGCGCGGCAAAGCTGGTGCCCCCATAGGAGTTCGCCAGGCAGCCACTCTGATCCGCACAGGTGTAGAAGCTGAAGTTTGCATTTGCTGCGACATCCGGACCATTGCGATAGACTTTGGATCCTTTGTTCGTTGCATTGATCGCGGCCTTCTGCCACGACGGGATAGCAATTTTGTCGGGAGAGATGCCGCCTCCGCTATCCACCCATGCAGTCTCTGACTTCCACGGTCCACCCGCCTTCGTAGTCACCAGGTCTGTGCCTCCGACTGAGACGACGTAAGCGTCGTCAGCAGGCCACGCTTCGTTGCCGTGCGACCAGGTGGAATTATCGCCAGACGCCACAAAGAAGTTCTGTCCCTGTGCAGCCATCCTCTTGAAGTAGGGATCGAGTGTCGAAGGATCCGCAGGAGTCCATCCCCATGAACAGCCGATCGTGGTCGGCAAAGGATTATGAGTAGTCATCGCGCTGATGATCGCAGTATCCAGAGAGCCGATATAGTTCACCAGGCTGTGGAGGCCGGGAGCCATGCCAAGTGCCTGCGTCATATCGAGTGTCTGCTCGGTATCGTCGCAACCCTGCGAGTTCAGGCAGCCAGTATCCGTGCCGTCCGTGGACAGCAGCGTAACAGGAACGTGGTTGGTCTGACCGATGTTGTGGAAGTAGGTATTCAGATCGGAAAGATCCGTCCCCTGGTATTCAAACAATCCGAGATTCTCACCGGCACCGGTTAAAGCCGTGCCACCGTAATAAGCTGCGCGCATATCGCTGCCCAGGAACGATGCGGAAGGACCTGAGCCGGTCGTCGCGTGAGTCACCACCTGGCTCACGTCCATGTGGTGAGCTGCGGCGTAGTCGGTCTTCTTCACAAACAGTGGATGCGGAATCGAGTAGTTGTCGAGTCCGGTGATGTGCCACAGATTGAACTTGAGATCGACCGCAGGCTCGCGATCCGGACTGAAGAACGTTCGAGTCTCCGTCGGATGCTGATAAGTGTGGATATGGATGTGGAATGCGCTCTCAACTGCAGCGACGGGCGCGCTTACCTGTAGGTCCATGCCATCGCGGCTGCCGCCGGTGACCATAAAGCCATGAGTTTTGGCGAACTGCACCAGTGTGTCGAACTCGTCCTGCGTCGGTCCGAACTTCTGAGTAAACTCAGCCACTGTCAGGAAGCGGCCGTAATTAGCGCTCGCAGGATCGCTCACATCCGCGATAAAAGCATCGAGCCCTGCTTCGTCGCGCAGCGGAAGCACGAGATCCAGCTTCATCACCTGGTCCGCCGTCAAGCTTCCAAGCGCCTGTACCGCGCCGCTTCGCACTGCTTCACGAACGTGGCGAGTCAGTACAGTCTGGCCGTTGGACGCTGCAGTCGCAGTCAATACGGCAGCCATCACAAAGAGGGGCGCGGCGCTTTTGCTGATTGATTCCTTCATGTAAGAACTCCCGAGTTGGTCGAAATCCAGGAACTGTATTGGATCCAGGTCCCTGACAACGCCTGCCTTGCAGAGTAGGCCAGGCTATCGTTGAACCATTGCTGGAAACCCTATCACTGAGTTCTCCCACGCGTAAACGTCCCGCAGGTCCATACCGCGGCTGATCGATGCAGCCACACTATTTACTGGACACTTTATCTTGGCCCATGCTCTTGACTGAGGCGGTTCCCGATGCGACGCCGCAGGGCTTCATAAACTATGCTTGCCTCCATGGACAAGTTTGTCATTCGCGGAGGCAAGCCTCTGCTGGGAACCGTGCGCATCAGCGGTGCCAAAAACTCCGCCCTCCCCTGTATGGCTGCAGCCATCCTGACAGAAGACGACGTCATCCTGGAAAACATTCCCCAGGTGCGCGACATCGAAACCGAACGCAAACTCCTGGTCTCGATGGGCGCAGAGGTAGAGCTGGGCTACGGTCGCGCCCAGCATCGCACCACCATCAGCTGCCGCCATCTCTCTGATCCTGTTGCTAAATACGAGATCGTCAAAACCATGCGTGCGTCCTCACTGGTGCTCGGTCCGCTCATCGCCCGCACCGGCATGGCACGCGTCGCCATGCCAGGAGGCTGCGCCATCGGCGGCCGCCCCATCGACCTTCATATCCGCGGCCTCGAAGCCATGGGCGCCTCCATCACCCAGGAGCATGGCTACCTGGAGGCGCGCACCGAGCGGCTGAAAGGTGCGCACATCGTCTTCGATAAGATAACAGTTACAGGTACAGAAGACCTGCTCATGGCTGCGGTCCTTGCTGACGGCGAGACGCTCATGGAAAATTGCGCGCGCGAACCCGAGGTCGTCGACCTGGCGACGCTCCTGACCGCCATGGGAGCAAACATCGCTGGCGCAGGAACTTCCACGATCAAGGTGCAGGGCGTGACTAAGCTCCACGGAGCACGCCATCGCATCAATCCGGATCGCATTGAAGCGGGCACATTTCTCATCGCCGGGGCCATCACCGGCGGTGATCTGAATGTCGTCAACTGCAATCCCGCGCATCTATCCGCCGTCGTCGCCAAGCTTGAAGCCGCCGGCGTGCGCATCCAGATCGGCACCGATTCCATCCGGGTGCGCAGTGAAGGCGACCTGAAGGCAGCCGACATCACGACTGAAGAATACCCCGGCTTCCCCACCGACATGCAGGCCCAGTACATGGCTCTTGCCACGCAGGCCGATGGCACCAGCATGGTGACCGAAAATATCTTCGAAAATCGCTTCATGCATGTTCAGGAATTGATCCGGATGGGAGCGAACATACGAGTCGAAGGAAGAACCGCCATGATTCGCGGGAAGTCTGAACTCTCCGCCGCCGCCGTCATGTGTTCAGACCTGCGCGCCTCTGCTTCCCTCGTTCTCGCAGCCCTGGTTGCCGAGGGCGAGTCCATCCTCGATCGCGTCTATCATATGGATCGCGGGTATGAACGCATTGAAGAAAAATTGCGCGGGGTCGGCGCACAGATCCGCAGGCTGGGTGATGTTTTTCGCGATTAGAGCTATCGATCCACAGGCAGGGAGATAACAGTGGCAACAGACGAGAAAGTGCTTCGCTCGCAACTCATCGCATTACTCAAGGGCGGTCAGGCACATGCCGACATCCGGGCCGCCATGGCCGATTTTCCATTTGAGCTTACCAGTCAACGACCTCATGGCCTGCCCTACTCTGCATGGCAGCTCGTTGAACATATTCGTATCGCCCTGCATGACATTTTCGAATTCTCTACCAACTCCAGCTATCACGAAATTAAGTGGCCCGATGACTACTGGCCTAAAGAAGCTTCGGCGCCTTCTCACGCCGGCTGGAAGACGTCTGTAGAAGGCGTAGAGAAACTACTCGACCAGTTCATTCGCCTTCTCGAGAACCAGGAAGTCAGTCTGGATGCTCCCATCCCGTGGGGCAAGCATAAAGAGACCATCCTTCGCGAAGCACTGCTCGCCGCTGACCACACGAGCTATCACACAGGCGAACTGATCGTGCTGCGCAGACTGCTCGGCGCCTGGAAACACTGACGGCCTAAGTTGACGAGATCGTCCGGCTCTTCAAATGGACTGTCACCGAATCGTCAGGAGTCTTGGTCGCACCACCGTCGTCCGCGGGATGGAACTCGATCGTAAGCGTCGTCGGATTGGCGATGAGCCGCAGATAGCCAAAATGCGTATCGTCATAGCTCGCCAGCGTGAGGCTCGGATCGACAACAACCGGCGTCCGCAGGGCCTTCCCTGTCGTGGTGGTTCGCATCTTCACCAGGTCATGTCCGCCCATCCCCGCAACAATGTATGGAATGGATTGACCTGAGATGATCCTGGTGTAGCGCTGATAGTTATGGGTATGCGCGGAGAGAACAACGTGCGGCCAGAATCCGGCTGCCGTCGCCGCAGCATCCAGGTCCTGCAGCATTCGTGGACTGCCGCCATGATTGACGCCGCCCGTATAGGGCGGATGGTGCACCGCGATGATCACCGCACCGGCATAGTCTTCAGCCTTGCAACGGGCGAGTGCCGCCTGCAGAAACGTCAATTGACGATCATCGAGACTCGGCCTTGTACCTCCTTCGCTCGAGATCACTCCCGGATCTTCCAGAACATTGCTGTACACGCCAAGAATGCGCACAAACGGAGCGTCCAGGGTGAAGTACACAGCAGGTTCAATCATTGCTGTTCTGGAAAGCCCGGCTGCCTCTTGGGTATGGTCGGGTTGCGCTGCGCAGAAATTGCGCAGGAACGCATCCAGCGATGGAGCAGTCGACCCCGGCGAGAGCACGCCATCATGGTTGCCCGGAATGGCAATGATGGGCGCAGGATAATTTCGGTACGGTTCGTAAAACTGGTCGTAGTAGTAAGCGGCTTCGCCAAAGTAATAGACGACGTCGCCAAGATGGAAGAAGAAGGATGGCACATCCGCAGCCTGATCCTCGGAGAAATCGGCGACCATCTTGTCTGCAACCAGCGACTGGGTTGCCGGACCTTGCACACTGCCGGTGTCGCCCACGGCATGGAAGACGATCTGGTTGGCGGCAGTGATCGCTGCGATGCGTGCCGCGCCCGCGGATCCAAGTATCTGTTCCAGGGTCACCACAGGCTCAGCAACACTATCGCGAGGCTGGGGCACCGGCTCAACAGCATTTATGCTTTTCAGATTCTGATCCGTCACCGGCACCTTGAATGAAGTGGGATCCGGGCTCGGTACCGGCTGCGCGAAGACAGGTTCTTCCACTGGCATTGACGGACCGGAGCCGTGCAGCGGATGCCTGCTGCCGTGTATCTTCTTGACTGCATCTGCATCTATTTTCTTGTTCGCTGACGGCGTCACGTACCTGGCCCCTGCTACCTGAATTTTCGTGCATGACCATTGTGCACGTGCTCAGTGAATGCTGCATGACGGACAGTCGGAAGATTGAAGCCGTATCCGATCCGCGGGATCGAAAAGCTAAGCCTCTTTGTTCGCGATGTAGAAGCACCAGGGCACTTCGCAACCCGTGCAGGCACAATGCTGCTACGTTGACGTTGAGCACTATCGAGGTGAAGCATGGCACCACAATCGACCATCGTTAGCGGAAGCGTCGGCGCAGCAATCGGCATCGCTCTGGTAGCAGCCTTGATTGCCGGGATATGCGCACTTTGCGACGCCTGAGACCGGCCTGACGCCAGCCGAATAGCATCGTCTTCGATCGTTCACGCCGCCAGCCCACCCCTCCTCTGCGTAGAATGACGACGCACGATCGCGCCTGTTTCCTCCGTCGCGAACCGTCACGGAGGCCGATTGCACCCACAGACAATCCAACGCAACAATCACCCGCATCCATTCGCATTGTGGATGCTGTGTGCGCTATACCTTTTTGCGCCCCTGACGCTCTTCGCCCTGCCGCAGGATCCATCCCTGGACACGTTCGCCGGTCATCCTCGTGTTGTCATCATCAGCGACATCGGCAACGAGCCCGACGACCAGATGTCCTTCGTCCGCTTCCTCCTGTATTCGAACGAGTTCGAGGTCGAAGCAATGGTAGCTGCAACTTCGACCTGGCAGAAGAACATCACTCATCCCGAAACCATGCACAAGCTCATCGACGCCTATGGACAGGTCCTTCCGAGCCTGCAGCAAAACGCATCAGGATGGCCATCCTCCAGCTATCTGAATGCGCGGGTATTCAGCGGTCAGCCTGCATACGGTATCGAAGCCGTTGGCTCAGGGAAGGACTCTGATGGCGCAAGAGCCATCATCCACGCTGTTGACGAAGCGCAAGCCGGGGATGATCCAAGGCCTCTCTGGGTCTGTATCTGGGGCGGAGCAAACACGCTCGCCCAGGCTTTATCATCGGTCCGGCAGACTCGATCCCCAGCTGCAGTCGCATCCTTCACCAGGCAGCTGCGCGTATATTCCATCTCTGACCAGGATGATGCCGGCCCATGGATACGTCGCGAGTTTCCTGGCCTGTTCTACATCGTTCAACCATCGACTCCATCCGGCGGAGAGTACTACTACGCTACCTGGACCGGCATCAGCGGCGATGTCTACTACCGCAACGGCATGGGTGCCGATGGAACCAGCGTCACCAATGAATGGCTCGACGCCAACATACGCAGCAAGGGACCTTTAGGAAAGCTGTACCCGCGGTTCGCCTTCATCATGGAAGGTGATACCCCTTCCTTTCTCAACCTCATCGACAATGGTCTGGCTTCTTGGACTCGCCCAGACTGGGGCGGCTGGGGTGGCCGCTACATCTATCGTCAGCCCTACGGAGAAACACATTCGATCTGGACCCAGGGAGGTGACCTGTTCAATCGCACCACCTCACAGGATACAGTGACAGGTACAGATGGGCATGCCTACACTTCTGATCAGGCAACCATATGGCGTTGGCGCAACGCCTATGAGAATGATTTCGCCGCTCGCATGGCCTGGACCATTCAGCCTCCGGCACAGTCAAACCACGCACCCATCGTGATCGTGAATGGCCATGATGGAACAATGCCGATCTTTCTGGATGCAGAAATCGGCAAACCCATCCTGCTGGACGCCGCAGGCACGCACGATCCCGACTCCGCTCAGTCGCTCACCTACCATTGGTTCCACTATGCAGAAGCGGGAGGAACCAACACCAACCTCGCTGCGATTTCACTGTCCGGGGCCGATACCTCAAAAGCTACCGTGCTTGCCACTGCACCATGCCGGGCCGCCTGGATTCCGAACCTGATACCCTGCGTCGGCGCCGGTACCGCTCACCTGATCCTGGCCGTCTCCGATAATGGATCCCCCGCAATGACGTCGTACCGCAGGATCGTCCTGACGGTCAGCGCACCCTCTGCCGGAAAGTGAAGCTCCTCCAGTGTCGATCTTCGTGTGTCCTCGCCAAACAATCCACGGGATAATGACTGCAAGGTCTTGAATGCTCTTTCCCCCGCTTTCACCACTTCGACGCTTCGATACGCACCGGCTGCTGCCCGCGAAGTACAGCACCAATCTCGATTCGGTCCTCACCCGTCTTACTGGCGAGGATTCCGCTGCCGAAGATCTTCAGCACATCTTCGAGCTTGATAATGCGACCAACGCCCGTCTGCTGGCTGAGGATGGCCGGTCCCTCGACATCACAGCGAGAGAGCTGGTCTACCGGGTCCCGCAATCGCACATCATCAACGCAGCGTTCACTCATCCGAATCCCCTGGGCGCACGCTTCTCCAATCCACACCGCGGCGCCTGGTATGCGTCCTTTGAAGTCTCCACCTCGAAAGCTGAGGTTCTGTTTCACAAAAAAATCGAATATGAAGAGATCAACTGGCAGGAGCGGGAAGAAGTTCAGTATGACGACTACCTGGCCGACTTCACCGGAACCTTCCACGATCTGAGAGCGGCTGCCCTGGAGAAGTGGCTGTCACCGGACGCAGGAACGCTGAAGATCCAGGCATCGCTCGCCAGCCAGTTTGATGAGCAGATAGAAGATACGAATTCTGCTCCAGAAGCGACCGGGCAGGAGAGCCAGTCAGCATTTGATAGAAGCGAGTACGCCATCAACCCGGCCGCAGGCAATCTGCCGTTCGCCGACTGCCTGCGAGCCGATAGCTACGTCGCATCCCAGCTCCTCGCTGAGCAGCTGCTGCATGAGGGCTCTCTGGGTCTGGTTTACCCCAGTGTGCGACGCCGTGGTGGAACATGCATTGCCTGCTTCCGGCCGTCGGTCGTCGCCAACGTGCGAAAAAGTTTCCGCTACAAACTCGCGTGGAGCCCCCAGCGATCGACCTTCATCCGGGTTTGAATCTGCTAGCGAACTCGCTCCAGCGTAAAAGAGGTGCTGTCGTAATCCCCTTCCATCTTCACCTCGATGCCGCTATGCATCAGGTAGCTGCCGCTTAAGGTTCGAACTCCGCCGACCAGCTTGTCGTCCATCGGTTTCAATCGATACTCAGCCTCGGCGTCCAGTCCTTCCAGTCGTATTGTTGGAAACGGTGAACCATAACGCTGGGCCTGCTGAAACGCGAAGACTACAGCCTGCTTTCCATCCTGCGACACGTGCTCTGTTGCAGACGCCGCCGAGTCAACAGGCGACATGAGGCGATAGAACTTTCCTCTCTGCACCGCCTGCCGGATTGACTTGTAATACGTAACCATCTCGGTGCTCTGCTTCATCTCTCCATCGGTCCAGTGATTCAGGTTGCCGCCAATGCCCAGCGAGCCGTTCATGGCAACCAGGAACCGGAACTTCAACGGCACCGATCGATGATCAAGAAAATTCGGGACATCCGTGACCCAGGCCATCATCACACCCGGTGAGTAGGCGCGCACAAATCCATCCTGAAGCACCAGTCGGTCCAGTGCGTCCGTGTTGTCGGAAGGCCACACTTCATCGGTGTAGCGCAGGATGCCCAGGTCCACCCGTCCGCCGCCTCCCGAGCATGACTCGATTTCGAGTTTCGGATGTTTGGCTCGCAGCCGCGCGAGGATGTCGTACAGGTTGTCGACGTACTTCACATAAATTTCCTTTTGTTCATCGGGCGGCACCTGGTCCCAGCCCGGCTCTGACCAGTTGCGGTTGTAATCCCATTTCAAGAAAGCAATGTCATTGTCTGTCACCAGCTTGTCAAGGAATGAGAAGACATACTCGGCAACATCCTTGCGCGCCAGGTTCAGCAACAACTGGTTTCTCTGCTCGGTCCGCGGCCGACCGGGAAAGTTCATGGCCCAGTCCGGGTGCTTGCGATAAAGATCACTATCCGGATTCACCATCTCGGGTTCTACCCAGATACCGAAATCCATTCCAAGCGCATGGACCCGATCGATCACCGGCTTCAGGCCATGCGGGAACTTCTGCGGATTCACGTACCAGTCACCTAGCCCGGCGTTGTCGATCGTCCGCTGGCCGAACCATCCGTCATCGATCACAAATCGTTCCACGCCCAGGCTTGCAGCCTTCTCTGCCAGCGCAATCTGGCCAGGCTCATCCACCTTGAATTCTGTCGCTTCCCAGGAGTTGTAAAGTACCGGCCGCAGGCGCGCCTTCTCGCCTCCAGGAAAAATCTCCTGCTGTTGGAAACGGTGAAGCATTCGCGCAGCTTCTCCCCTTCCATGGCTCGTATAGCCTCCATAGAAAATCGGAGTCGTAAGCGACTCCTTCGACCCCAGCTTGTAACCAAAATCGAACGGATTGTATCCGCCGACAATCCTCGTCTGTTTGAACGATGTCGTGTTGAAGGTGATGCGCCAGCTGCCACTCCAGCCCAGTTCTCCAAACCAGGCAGGCCCACTCTCTTCGGTCGTTTCATCCTTCCGTCCAACTTCAAACCAGGGGTTCGCCTGGTGAGAGGTGCTGCCCCGGCGGCTCTCAATCACGCGATCACCTGCTTCGAGCGGCTCGCTGTGCTGTTGCCACTCCCCACCCCAGCGGCCAGTGAGCCAGTGCGCCACATACCCATCACCTTGCGGCAATGTCCACGCTGCGGCGGCAGCTGACTCCAGCGTCACAGCTTGATCGCCCTGGTTTTCGATCTTCGACCATCGGGCAATGATGCCCTGCTGCGGATAAACGCGGTAGTAAAGGCGGACAGAGAGCGGCGCACTGATATCTTTCATGACGATCTCCAGCTGATCGCCATCGATGGTATGGCTGACGTAATGGAGGACAACGTCACGATTCCCGTCAGCGAACGTAGCCTTCAGAGCTGGCTCGGTGTACAGGCCTGCGCCCCATCCCGGATACTCCTGCGGGGTCGTCGTCATCGATGAATCGAAGGAGGCTACTGCTGGACGCCCCTTTGCCGGAGTGATATCGGCAATCGTCTGCACATGACCGCCCCAGAAGATTGATTGCAGTTCCCCTCGCTCATTGATGCCGAAGGCGTAGCTCTGCTCGCCCGATTGAAGCAGCCATACCTTCTTCTCGGCTGAATATTGAATCGAGGATTGTGACCAGGCACCGGTGACGAAACTTGTACAGACGAGCAGCAGCGTGAGAAGGCGGATTCGCAAGGTACGTTCGCTCCATGATTGGGCCTCGTAGGCACAGGCCGGCTGGAGCCTGACGATAAGCTGCTGCGCCTGGCCTGTCAACGTTGCCACAGCAGTCGCGTCATCGCGAAGACTGAATCATCCTTGCCGTCCACAGCATGACTACGTATGTGCGAGCAGTCCATGCCAATGTTCGAATCCAGTTTGTTGCGATGAGACGGTCCACTGCCTGCAAATCAAAACCTGACGTCAGCCTGTTATGCAGCGGCACTTGTAAAAATGCAGTAGACATCCAGATGATCCCGACCAGCCCGGCGCCCAGCCACGCCGAAGCCTCGGACACTTCAGCCGGTCGCCACCTCGCCCAAAGCAGGAGCACGCTGGTCACCAGTTCCAGGCACATCAGGGGACCGACAACCCACCCGGTGCGCGTCGCATGCTCAGCTTCATAACCAAGGAAGTCTGCCGAGCCGATGTGCCGAAAAAGTGGATAGTGGACGATCTGAACGAACCAGATGATGCCCGTCATCGACAACGTGCAAATTAACTGGACAAGGAATGCCATCCGCGGCAGCAAGCCTAGTCTAGCTTTCTGCGAACAAAGCGACGAACCAGCTCGGTCGACACTCCGTACAAAACATGCGTGAATAACTCGCTCAAATGCTCACGCGCAGGCTGCTGGGGCGCGGGCACATCGAGCCCCGCTGCCGGAACCAGCGTCTCGTGTGTGAACAGTTGCAGCACAACTCCAAAGGCTACGCCGTAGCCGGCCGTCACAATCGGCGCAAATTCCGCTGCCACTCCGTAGATCGCCCCGGTCGCCCCGCCAAAAACATAGTGAATGGATTGCTCCGCAACCGTCTGCTGATGTTTGTTCAGCGGGTGACCAACCACCCTCTGCGCCAGCACCACTGGTGGCGATGTCTGGCCCTGGGTGCGGGGATTGTAAATAACTTCGCCCACCGTCTTGACGGCAGAACCCACAAGGCCGCCGATAAGCCCCGCGAGAAGACCCTTGGCTATGGATCGAGATAAATGAGAATGACGAAACTGCAATTCCGCAATAGCTGGCATGACCATCCTGTTCCTTTTCTGCTTTTAAATGCCCTTGGATGCTGGAACTATCCGACGAAGGCCATCACAAATTCGTGTAGGCAATATCGTATACTTTCGTCTATGCCCATTCTTCTCTCACCCCGCGAAGCTGCTCTTCGCCTGGGGATTTCCTATCCAACCATCAAGCAATGGCTCTACCGGGGCAAGTTGAAGGCAGTCAAAACACCAGGCGGCCATTACCGCATTCCTGAAGCCGAACTCGATGAGTTTCTGCATAAGGCGAAGCGTCCGGAAACACCCAAACGACAGATGCTGCGAACAGTCAGCGGCAGAAATCAACTGGTCGGTCGCGTGATCGAAGTCAGGATCGAAGGTCTTATCGCCCAGGTAAAGCTATCCATCGGCGGCCAGATCATTACCTCGATCATCACGTCAGAGGCTGCGCGAGAGCTGAACCTGAAGGTAGGCGAAACAGCAGCCGCACTTATCAAGTCGACCGAGGTCATGGTGCTGCGTGCGTAACATTGCGATCGCTCTTTGCCTGCTGCTGAGTACCTTTTCTTCTTCCCGCTCGAACTTCCTTCTAGCCGAAGCACCTCTCCAGATCGCGGCCGCCGCCGATCTGCAGCCGCTCCTTCCCCCCATTTTGGATAGCTTCAAAACGAGATACAACATTGACGTCACGGCTTCCTACGGAAGTTCCTCCACCCTGGCGACCCAGATCATCAACGGCGCGCCGTTCGCACTCTTCCTCTCCGCAGACATCGGCTTCGCCCAGCGGGTGATCGATGCCAGGCTCGCCAGCGCCGACCATCCCATACCCTACGCCCAGGGCACCCTGGTACTGTGGGAGCGTCGCGACGGCCCCGTGCAGCCACTCACTCTCGACGCTCTGCGCTCTTCTTCCGTGCAGGCAATCGCCATCGCCAGTCCTGAACATGCGCCGTATGGACGCGCCGCCTCGGCATCTCTCACCAGTCTGCACCTCATGGACGCAGTGAAGTCCAAAGTGAAGACGGCAGAGAACATCGGGCAGGCTGCGCAATTCGTCGAGTCCGGAAATGCGCAGATAGGCCTGATCTCGCTGACCTCCGCACTGACCGAAAAGCTGAAATCCGAAGGCACCTACATCCCCATGCCTGTAGACTCCTACCCGCCGATCGTGCAGGCCGCCGTCGTTCTACATCGGGACCCGGCAGTCGAGAAGAACGCACAATTGTTCCTTGACTACCTGCTGTCTCCGGCCGTCCAGAAGGAACTCGCCGCGCACGGCCTCAAGCCGGCTCACTAGGCATGGCGACCAGCCCCGGCACAATCCTCGACTGGCAGGCCTTGTGGCTTACGCTGCGCCTCGCCTCGATGACCACCCTCCTGCTCCTCCTGATTGCCGTTCCCTTGAGCTGGTGGCTTGCCCTGCATCGTTCTGCGTTCTCGCGGATCATGGAAGCTATCGTCGCCTTACCGCTGGTGCTGCCACCAACAGTCCTCGGCTTCTATTTCCTGGTGCTGCTGGGTCCGCGTACCGGAGTCGGACGTGCCATCACCCGCCTGCTCGGCCATCCGCTGGCATTCTCATTCCAGGGCTTGCTGCTCGGTTCCATCGCCTACAGTCTCCCCTTCGCAGTCCAGCCCATCGTTGCCGGGTTCAGCGCCATTGATCGCGATATTCTGGACGCCGCATGGCTGCTGGGTGCACGCGGACCTGGCTTGTTGCTGCGTGTCCTCATGCCGCTCGCATCCCGTTCAATCCTCGCAGCGGCTGTCCTCAGCTTTGCACACACAGTGGGTGAATTCGGAGTGGTCCTGATGATCGGAGGCGCCATCCCCGGTCGAACGGAAACGCTCTCTATATCCATCTACAACCAGGTGCAGACCTTCGACTACCGTGACGCGAATCGAACAGCTCTCGTGCTCCTGCTCATCTCCCTGGCCGCGCTCATCACCGTCTACGGAAAACTGCGGTCCGGCGCCATGCGCTATGCCTGACATCCTTGATCCGCCCGCGCTCGCGGTAGAAGTTCGGCATCGCATCGGTACGCTGTTCCTGGATGTCTCCTTTCGGATCGCCTCCTGGCCTGCCGTCTTGTTCGGTCCGTCCGGCGCAGGCAAAAGCACACTCCTGCGTGCCATCGCCGGCCTCATTCACCCGGATCAGGCTGCAATCTCGTTCGACCATCATCGACTCGGATCGCAACGGGGCAGAACTGATCCATCGCTCCTGCAGTTCGTCACGCAGAGACCATCTCTCTTTCCGCATCTGAACGTTGCGCAGAATGTCGCCTTCGGTCTCAGGAGCACTCCTGCACTCGGACAACGCGAGAAAGTCCAGGAGATGCTCTCGCTCCTGGCCGCTGAAGACCTGTGCCATCGGATGCCTGGCCACCTCTCAGGCGGAGAGCGGCAGCGCGTTGCCATTGCCAGGGCTCTCGCACCCGGCCCTCGCCTCCTGCTGCTGGATGAAGCCTTCGCAGGTCTCGATGGAAAAGCGAAAGAAGAGATCCTCAACCGCCTCCTCCCCTATCTCCATAAACACTCCATAGCCTCGCTGCACGTCACGCATGAGATCGGTGACGCCTTTGCTCTTCGGCCACACGTCGCGGTCCTGCAGGAGGGGAAGGTGAAGGCGGAGGGACCCGCCGAGGTAGCTCTGGCCCGTGAGCGCGCCAGCTTACTGGCACTGCTCCAATCCAGGGATGTGACGATCTCCGGAAGCGATTGACCGCAAAGCTATCCGTCAAAAGCCGACGAGGATCGGCTCCATCTGCAACTCGATACCGAATCTACCTGCGACCCGCTCCCGCATCTCTCCGCTCAAAGCAAGCACCTCTGCCGCAGTGGCTCCGCCGCGGTTGGTAATCGCCAGTGTGTGCCGGCTGGAAACAGCAGCATTTCCCTTCCGGTAGCCTTTGGCGATCCCCGCCCGCTCTACCAGCCATGCCGCTGGTACTTTCAGCATCCCCCGCCCCGCTGCGAAGGTAGGCACCGCATCCGGACCGACATGGGCAGCCTCGGCTATCGACGCTAGCCGGTCAGCAGGCACGACAGGATTCTTGAAAAAGGAGCCGGCACTCTGCGTATCCGGATCGCCATCCACCAGCACCATGCCCTTCTTGCCGCGGATCTCCCGCACAGCCGCCGCAGTTTGAACGAGACTCGGATCACCGATGGATCCGCGGAACCACTCTTTCAGGTCACGATATGCAAGGCAGGGATATGCCTCCTCCCTCAGCCTGAACTCCACGCGGAGAACGATGAACCTCCCGGCACATTCCTGGTTAAAGATGCTTCGCCGGTAGCCGAACCCGCAGGCAGACGCATCCAGATCGCGCACCGACAGGGTAGGAAGATCAAGGACCTGCACCCTCGAGATGGTGCTCGACGCCTCCTGCCCATAGGCTCCCACGTTTTGAATAGGTGTTCCGCCGACAGTTCCGGGAATACCTGCCAAACACTCGATGCCGCCACATCTTCGCGCCACGGCGTAATTTACAAATTCATCCCATGAGTGCCCCGCGGTGACGGTAAATGTCCTGAAGCCACCTTCTTGACTGCCATCCTCGATCCCCGAAGACGTCATTCTCAGGACAAGGCCATCAAACCCCCGATCGGCGATCAGCAGGTTGCTGCCGCCTCCCAGGATGAACAAAGGAAGCTTCCCGTTTCTCGCGAACTGAACTGCTTCTACGACCTCGTCAGCCGTCTTCGCTTCTGCAAACCAGCGCGCAGGGCCACCGATCTTGAAGCTCGTAAATGGCGCCAAAGGAATGTGCTCGCGAAATTCCATCTACCAGAAGCTACCTCACCCGGCACAAACTTTTGAACAATCCCCTATCGCCATCCCTGCCTCCGGCGACAAACCAGTAACACGGCCCGACTGTCCATTACAATAGAGGTTGGTACAGCCACTCTGGCTGTCCACGGCTATTTCAGTACACAGGAGCGGCAAATGTATCCAGAGATTATGGTGATCCCGATGCGTGAGGAACTGACGCGCGCCGGTATCAAAGAAGCACGCACAGCAGCGGAAGTAGACGCAGCCGTCAAGACACCGGGAACCACAATGGTCGTCGTCAACTCCATCTGCGGATGCGCTGCCGGCAAGATGAGGCCTGGTGTTCGCCTTGCCCTGCAGAATGCAGTCCTTCCGGATCAGTCCATCACGGTCTTCGCCGGCCAGGATCGGGAAGCAACCGAACAGGCGCGCGGCTACTTTGAAGGACAACCGCCAACCTCTCCCGCTATCGCCATCATGCGTGATGGAAAGCTCGTTTATCTCATGCAGCGCTTTGTCATCGAAGGTGCGAATGCCCAGATGATCGGCAACGAACTGGCGCGGGCCTTCAACGAATATTGCGCCAAAACAACGGCCTGAGTACAGCTCAGGAGGCGTGCGGGCATCTGATCAGCAGTTGGCCGCACGCCGTTCGGTACTAGTAACGAGGTACGGTTGGATCGATCTCCCTGGACCAGGCATCGATACCGCCGCGTAAAGACTGAGCCTTCTCGAAGCCCTGATCGCGAAGCCAGACAGCGACGTTCATCGATCGAACACCTGCATGGCATACCACGACAATCGGCTGTTCGGGATCAAGTTCAGTATGGGCCCTGGAAGGCACGTCACCCATCGGCATGAAGATGGCACCCTCAATGTGGGCCGTCTGCACTTCCCATGGTTCACGGACATCGACCAGTAGTGGAGCATGGCCGGCTGAAGTCCCATCGCCATTGGCCAGGCGATCGGCAAGTTCCCGGGCTGTGATTTCGTATTCGAGCATGATCACCATAGTATCGGTACCCCAAGTGACTTCCGGCAAAGGTCGGGCAGGCGCAACAACACCTGCCACCATCGCAACAACGGAATAAGATCAATGGGCGGCCACACGGCGTGATACAACAGGTCATTTCTGGCCGCAATGTGCGGCTTGTAAGGAAGTAGGATCGGCAGGATGGCAACAAGCGAAAAAGTATTGATCGTGGAAGACGAACCACACGCACTCACAGGCCTGGCAGAACTCGTCTCCGGCTGGGGTTACCGCACCGAGACTGCCCGCGACGGCCTGGAAGCACTCGACAAAATTGGCAGCTGGACCCCCGGCATCATCGTCACCGACTTGAAAATGCCGCGCATGGACGGCTTCGAATTGCTGAAGCGTCTCGGCGACATGCAGGAGCACCAGACAGTCATCGTCTTAACAGCCCAGGGTTCCATCGAGCGAGCCGTGGAAGCCATGAAGATGGGTGCCTATGACTTCATCTCCAAACCCATCGAGCCCGCTCGCCTTAAGACAGTCCTCGCCAGCGCCACCCACAAACGGCAAAGCGAAGGTGAGCTCGAAGCGACCCGCTCCAAGCTGCGCCAGACCGGGGCCCTCGGAACGCTGGTCGGCAAATCGAAAGAGATGCAGGACATCTTCTCGCTCATCGAGCGAGTCGCCCCCAGCACCGTCTCGGTTCTGATTACCGGGGAGAGCGGCACCGGCAAGGAAGTCGTCGCCAGGACTCTCCACGACCTGAGTCCGCGGCGGAACAAGCCATTTGTCGCCGTCAATTGCGCAGCTATCCCGGAAACACTGATCGAAAGCGAGATCTTCGGTCATGAAAAAGGTTCGTTCACTGGCGCCATGGAGCGCCGCGCCGGCTGCTTTGAATTAGCAGAAGAAGGAACCCTGCTCCTCGATGAAATAGGCGAAATGCCGATCGGCACCCAGGCCAAGCTCCTGCGCGTTCTTGAAGACCGAAAACTCCGCAGGCTCGGCAGCAAAATCGAAATGCCGATGGATGTGCGTGTCCTCGCCGCGACCAACAAGAATCCCGACGAAGCCGTAGCCGACGGCCACCTGCGCGGTGACCTCTACTACCGGCTCAACGTATTCAACCTGCATATGCCACCGCTGCGGAATCATAAGGAAGATATTCCCGCTATCGTCGACGCCATGCTGGTTGAAATGAACGCCCGTCACGGTCAACGCATCGCCGGTATCGATCCCGCCATGATGCAGCGCTTTATGGATTACGACTGGCCCGGCAATGTCCGCGAGCTCCGAAACACCGTCGAGCGTGCTCTCATCCTCTGCGGAGAAGGCACCATCAGCATCCGTCACCTGCCGGCCGGCTTTGGCGAGAAACCAAAAGGGGCATCGACTCCGGTCGCTGCCGTCCCTGAAACTCCTGAGACTCCTTCAAACGTGGTTGAAGTGGAACTGGGCTCAACCGTGGACGAAGCAGAGCGCCGGCTGATTTTACGGACACTCGAAATGACGAGGAACAACAAGACCCGGGCAGCCGACATCCTTGGTATCAGTCTGAAGACGCTGCATAACAAGTTGAAGGAGTATGGGGCGGCAGCCGCCATGGCGGACGCTGCGGAAGATCGAAACTAGAGATGCGGCTTCGTGCCAATTGAGGGCTGATCGTTGACTCCCCTGCCAACCCTGCGGCTGAAAGCAAAACTTGTTCTCGCCATCACCGGGCTTATCTTCCTGGTGGTGACCGCACTATCCTGGCTGTTTCTCGATCAGCTTCTTGAACAGAGAATCAGCCAGTCCTATGCCGGCAACGACATGGTCGCGCACCAGATTCTCTTTTCTACCCGGCTGGCACTTGAAAATGATCTTCGCGGAAAAGAGTTGGATTCCAACGATCCCAAAGCCCTCCGCGATGCTGTTGCTACCTCGCTGCAAAGGGACAAAGCCCTCGGAGCGTTGCTCATCTCGGTCCTTCGCTACTCTCCAACCGTCTTTGATGTCTCGATCGCGGATGCAGACGGTCGTGCCCTGGTCAGCACAGACCCGATGCTCGACAACCAGCTGCTTCCTCCTGAACCCGATTACGCCGAGCTGCTGAATGGCGGCGTCGTACCACTCCTGCGCGCGGTCTTTGGACCTCCAAGGGTTTACTCCATTTCTCTGCCCCTTGAACGCAGGAACCAGCCTTTCGCTATCGTCAGGGTCGGCATTCGGACGACTTTCCTCAAGAACACCCTTGCTCCATGGGTATGGCCGGCTCTTACCTTCACCGGCATCACCATGCTCACCTCGCTTGCGATCGCCGCTTTCCTGGCTAATCTTGCTCTCAAGCCCATTGCCGACATCAGCAGACGCCTTGACCTGCTGGCTGAGGCCGAAGCCGGGCAGGCTCAGGAGCCAAGGCGGGGCCTGCCCGGCATCCGTCCGGACACCGTCGACCTGGTCTCCACCAAAATCGACAAAATCGGACGCCGAATGCGGAATGTGGAAGAGGTCTTCTCTGCCCTCCGCGACAACCTGAACCAGGTCATGACCAACCTGCAGGACGGCATCATGCTGTTCACACAGGACGCTCGCGCCGTTCTCGTCAGTGACTCCATGGAACGGTTCCTGGGTACCAACCGCGGCGATCTCTACGGCGCTTCCATCGAAGAGATCTTCAAGGACGGCAGCCTGCTCGATCAGACCATCCTGAAAGCCTTCAACACTGGCAGGCCGCTGGTACAAGCCGAGGTCAAAACAGAGACAGGCCGCCTGCTTGAAGTCTCACTTGACCTGATCAAAGATCCAGCCGGTATCCACCCACGCGAAAGCCTCGGCGCTCTGCTCACACTGCACGACGTAGAGTCGGTGCGCGAAATAGAGAACGAACTCGAACTCTCACGGAGGCTCGCCGCCATCGGCCGTCTGACCTCCGGCGTCGGCCATGAAGTTAAAAATCCCATCAATGCCATCGTCGTGCACCTGGAGTTGCTGCGAACCAAGTTGAACCTGGCCGGTTCGGACTCACGCGCTGTCCGCCACCTCGACATTATCGAGAGCGAAATCCAGAGGCTGGATCGAGTCGTTCAGACGCTGGTCGATTTCTCCCGGCCTGTCGAACTCCAGCTCAGGGATCAGGATCTTCGCGCCGTCGTCTCCAGCGTCCTGATGCTCGCCTCAGCCGAACTCGAGACCAGGAATGTACGTGTGGTCAGTCAGTTACCGGCCCAGCCGATGATGGCCAAAGTGGATGCCGACTTGATCAAGCAGGCCATCCTCAACATCGTTCTCAACGGAGCTCAGGCCATGGAGGAGCTCGGCGGTGGCGAGCTGACAGTTCACATGCGTGAAGAAGGCCGTATGGCCATCCTGAATATCGTGGATCAAGGAACCGGCATTCCGGACGATATCCGTGACAAGATCTTCGACCTCTACTTCACTACGAAAAAAGAAGGCAGCGGCATAGGGCTGGCAATGGCTTACCGCATTCTCCAACTGCATAACGGCAGTATTGACGTACAATCAAAGCCATCCATTGGCACCATTTTTGCTTTACGTATACCTTTGCTGTCATCAGCAGAGATTAAACTGCGCGGTTCTCTTAACCTGGCGAAAGCTGAATGATCTTGGAGCTCCATAGCGAGGCTTTGAGGCGATGAACGGACGCGTCCGCAGGACGCTCTCGATTCTTTTGCTCTCAGCACTGACAGGTTGTGCCTCGGGGCCCTTCCATCGCAAAACTGCGTCCGCACCACCACCCCAGCCCGCACCGCCGGAACTGAGCC
>CAZZUX010000007.1:0-75327 GCA_964657395.1 uncultured Ktedonobacteraceae bacterium | reverse complement strand
TGACTGCGGAGCCAGATCACTACATTGAGAGGTGTTTATGTCGCTTACTACTCATTTCAGGGCCGCCGAACTTCATCAGCTCGCCGCACATGCCCATACTGCCGCAGCTTCTGCGCTGGACAAGCAGGACCACCTCACCGCTCATGAGCTTTCCAGGCAAGCTCACGAGTTCTCAAAAAGTGCTCATGACCATTCGGAAGAGCTGTTAGCGAAAGCCGATAGCACTACGACGAAGTGACAGCAGGGCAAGCAGTCTGCTGTTCACTGACCGAACTTCACCTGGACCGCGATTTCCGTGCCCCTGAACTTAGCTTGACTGCTCTTACCATGCAACTAAGAAAATTGCATCTATCCGGTAGACATCTTCGCTGTAGCCAGGGTGATACATGACACTCACCGAACAAGCCGCCTACCTGTTTATTTTAGCTATACCTGTAGCTTCTGTAGCATGGACAATCACGCATGAAGAGGTCGTACGCGAAGCCCGCGACTTCTGCGTTGCTCGGAGCAAAGACTGTCGCAGGGTTTACCAGCGAAAGTTCTTCTATCTCTTCACCTGCGAATACTGTTTCAGCCACTATGTCACTGCGGCGTTCCTGGTACTAACTCGATTTCAGCTGCTTTACAGCGGCTGGCGCGGCTACGTCATCTCAGAATTTGCTTTGGTGTGGATTGCGAACCTGTACATGGGAATTTTCGGCAGAATTCGCCTCGACCTGAAAAAAGAGCGGATACAGATATCGGCAGAAGAAGCAGAACTCTCTCACTGAAATCGATCCGTCTCGGATAGAACACCTTCGCAGCACCGCATCGATCGAACGTCCAATGGACGCTGCTTTTTGTTCCGAGACCGAGGATGATAGGCTCGAAACCGATGAGCGATTCGATTCTGCTTCACTTCTCCGGTCATGATCAACCGGGGTTGTCGGCTTCCGTCGCCCGCGTCCTCGCTGAGCATAATGTCTGTATCCTCGACATAGGCCAGGCGGTCGTACACGAGGTTCTTGCCCTGGGTATGCTGATCGAGCTGCCTGCTACGAACGACTACAACAGCTTTCATGATGCCTTAGTCGCTTGCTCGCACGATCTGGGTCTGCAGGTACGTTTTACTCACATTGCGGAAGAAGCCATTCAGCACTGGGTTGCGACACAGGGGGCCGACCAGTTCCTCATCACGATACTGGGTCGCGCTATCAACGCGCGGCAGCTATGGCGCGTGACGGATGTACTTGGACAACATGGCTGCAACATAGATCGCATTGAGCGCCTTTCCACTCCTCTTTCTCTTGCCCAACATCGGACCAGCCAGAATGCCTGCGTGGAGTTGCGAGTGAGTGGAACCACTGCCTCAGAAGAAGCTATCCGTGCAGCCCTGGTAGCCATCACGCAGGACGAAGCGGTCGATATTGCCTTCCAACGCGAGAGCATCTTTCGGCGGAATCGACGGCTCTTCGCGTTTGATATGGATTCCACACTGATCCAGGGCGAGGTCATTGATGAGTTGGCAAAGCTAGCGGGTGTAGCCGAGCAGGTAATTGCGGTCACACGAGCGGCAATGCACGGCGAGCTTGATTTCAAGGAAAGCTTTCGCCGCCGCGTCAGCCTGCTCAAAGGGCTTCCTGCTGAGCAGGTGTATTCTCTGCTCGGCAAGATTCCCCTTGTTGAGGGCGCTGATCAACTGGTCCGTACGTTGAAGATGCTGGGGTATAAAACCGCCATCCTGTCCGGCGGCTTCACCTTCTTCGGGGAACATCTGCGACAAATGCTGGGCCTTGACTATGTGTACGCTAACACGCTGTGCATCGCAGATGGCAAAGTCACTGGTGAAGTCGGCGATACCATCATCGATGGTCCTGGAAAAGCGGCGCTGCTCAGGCAGATCGCAGTGCGGGAAGGTGTCTCGCTTGAACAGGTCGTCGCCGTGGGAGACGGGGCTAACGATTTGCCCATGCTTAAAATTGCCGGCATGGGCATAGCCTTTCATGCCAAGCCGACTGTACGAGAGAATGCCCGGCACTCTGTTTCACAGTTGGGGCTGGATGCCTTGTTGTACCTGATAGGTATGCGCGATCGCGACCTTGTTCATGAGCGGGAACAGGGCGGCGGTTAGAAGTAAAAGCAGAGGCCGCCGCGGATTGAGCGGTTTACCTGTGCGAAAAACAGTGTGCTGCCGTCGGTAGTGAGGAAGGGATGATAGCCCTGGGCAAGCAGGTTGCGAACATCCACCACGGCATCGACGCCGCCCGGAAAGACGCGGCTGAGATGAAGCGATTGTCGAAGGAACAAGCTCAGATAGGCATCTGCCATCCCGGAATCGAACAGATCTACAGCATTGACTGTATTGCCGGGTTGAAAGCGATAAGAGGCGCGCCAGTTTGTGCCGGTGTGTACGGAACTCCCCTGTAATTTCAAGCTGACAGACTGAGCGTGCTGGGGCTTGAAAGTGGGTCCGGTTGTTGAAGCTTGAGCATCGCTTAATGCCATTGCGCTTCCCGAAGCATACTGCACTGAAGCGGCGATACCTGCGGGCCCCTGGTGCGTCAATTCAACTACGACTCCCTGTGCGTTGTAAGCTGTGCCGGCCACCCTTGCAGTGTCCGTTTGCGGATCGAGAAGGTACTCACCGGTGGATAAGGCTGCGGCACCCAGGTGTCCGCGCCCATCCGCAATCGGGTTGTCGATATCGTCCTTATAAACAGCTATCGACTGGGAAGAGCCGTCGGCTGCATGTACTACTTTCAATTCCTGGTGCAGTCCATGTTCAACTTCGAGTGCGCCTGACTGCACGACCATCATCGGCATCATGGAAGACGCATCAGCCAGGGCGCCTGCACTGTGCAACGCCGGCGATGTCGTCAAGGCGTAGCTGATGGTGGCATTCCCATGCTCCCAGGCTGTGTTCATGAAGGGAGAGATAGTTGTCGAACTCAGCGAACCAAGACTTACCAGTTCGACCTGGTTGCCGACTTCTGCACGAATCTCGGGTGTGAGCTGGAGAGTGTCCGCCGTGCGCAGGCGAACCCCATGCACTGATTGTGCCTTGCCATCAGTAATCGCGGGATCTGACTGGTACGACACAACCGTGGTCAATCCGGAACCCATGGGGTTCTTATGTTCAAAGCCCGCCATCAACTGCGTGGAAGAAGCTGCCGTATCGCCTGTCCGTGCGCGGACAAGCGTCTGCGACTGATCTGTTAAACCGCGACGGTATTCTGCTGTTTCGGAGGGTCCACCTTCAGCAAACTCCTGGGAGCCGCTCTCGATCAGGACGCGGCCGTGATGACGATCTACGCGCGCGTGCGGCCCTTCGATGGTTTCCATGCCGTCCTCACCCACGAACCGCAGCAAGGGGCGGTAGGCAGCAGAGCGAAGCGTCCAGGTCCACTCATCCTCAGGTTCTGCGGCGTTACGCTTCTGCGCGGGTAACCACTGCAGTGCTTCGAGAAGGGTGCTGAGCGTAAGATTCACTTCGGTGTGACCGCGCGTGCCAACACGCAGATTCTCGCGCAGCGTGGGCAGGAACGATGTTTCGATTGCCTTGATCTGGTAAACGCCCGGAACGACTCCAGCAAGCAGGTAGCGTCCTCTGGCGTCAGTGCGTACTGTGTGAAGAATGCTTGAGTCTGCCCGCATCAACTGGACCAACACATCCATTTGCGGCATGCCAGCCGAATCTTTAACCACACCACTGACGACAGTATCTGCCGCAAACGCGGGCAGACAACTGGCTAAGAAAAGCCCCGACGCAGCGAGCAGAACGGATTGAAATTTCCGTAACTTCACCAAGTGCTTCGTCTTTACCTCAAATCCGCAGCGCGTACCTGGGAGGGCTTAGGGCCCACTGTTAAGAGGATACTACTACTCCACTGTGAAGGGGGCCATCTGGGCTATTTCCTGCTTGGAGATACTATCGTTCACCTTGATTCTTACCTGGTACTTACCCGGAGAAAGGCTCGCTAGGGCAAGCGTCTTTTCAACGGTCAGCTGATCTGAATTAGCTCCGTACTTCTTGCTGTCTTCAGATGTGTCGACGATCATCTTGTTGGTTGCCATGTCGACGATCTGATATTGAACGGTTGCCGAGTTCTGCTTGCTTTTGTCGTCGATCCCGAGATTGTAGATCTGCATCCAGAAGCTCAGATTCTGGTTCTGGTGAAAGGTGACCGGTGTCAAAACATTGGCGCTGACACGCGGCCGTATGAAGGTATTGCCGATGATGAACTCGCCCGTGCCGATCTGCTTGGACGGTACTCGCTCCATCTTGTCCGCAAGGATCAACGAGGAAGCTGCGAGACGCTCATCGTCATACTTAGGCACTACAATTCCCTGCGCCCAGGTTCCAACGTGGTCTGGATTGTTGACATCCTTGATGGCAATGTCAACGCGGTATCTGCCAGGCCGCAACGGCAGAGCCTTCCAATAGACCTGCGAGGTCTGCAGTGTTTTGGGCAACAGTTCCGCCGGCTCTTCGACTTCCAGAGTTTCCTCAAACGTCTGGACAACGTGATCGGTGATCGTCGCGACACGGCCAAGTACATTCACGACACCTTTGGAAACACCGTCCTTGGTGTTGAAGGTGATGTCCTTGTTCTTGATCTGCAGCGTGATCGGCACCAGCACCGTATCCTCTGTGACCTTCACGTAGTCTGTGCGGACGTCGAAGGGGAAGAAGGGTCCATTCAAGACCTTGTGATTGACCAGGAACGATTCGAGATCCTTGAACTTGATCTGGGGTGCTGCCTGCAACTTGGCATATTGCTCAAGGCGATCGAACTGCTTGCTCTGCTGCCCAGAAGATAATGGCCCATTGCCAAGGTTCTCGATGCCGCCGGTAAACCGGTCGGCCTTTTTGGCCATGCCCATCTGTTCATACATCGTGGCGCCGGCGCCAGGAGTATGCAGCAGAGCGTCCTTTTCCGAACGGTCAATCGTCATGTGATAGTCGCCGCACTGGCAGGTGTCGACGAATTCGATGTCGATGTTCTCACCGATACCTTCCAGGTACCGGTAGTGCCACGTCTCAAACGGGAAGGTTGAGGTTTCGCCGCCGCCTTCTTCCATGGGACGCTCGTAGCTGCCGCCGGAAGGATGAGCTTCGATACTGTCTGGTTTACCAAACGAGATGTAGATGTGGCCGCGATCCGTCTTCCAGCCGGGCTTGCCGGCAGCAAAGTGCTCGTTGGCATACGCGATCCGTCGGTAGTGCTCTTCGCGGAACTCATTTTCAGGTGAGTCAGGACTTGGATTGCGTCGCTGCCAGAATGCCTCGATGAAGGAATCGCGCTCTTCGTCGTTGCTCAGGTGCTTGAAAGCAGAGAGTTCCTGGTCCGTAATGATCCAGCGTACGTCCTCATCGACCCACTTCTTGTAGGAGCCGTGCAGTTCATGCTTCAGATCCTTGTTCTGCTGGAAGCGCTCTTTGTCAGAAAGGGGGCGCTGCAGAGGGTCTCCCTGCTGATTCGCTGCGGCTGCCGGGGCATCGCCAGTTGCCTGGCCATACAGAGTTGCACCGGAAAGGGCGCAGAACATCACAGATCCGCCGAAAAGTGACAACAGAACAGGGGAAAGACCACAGGGTTTACGGAACGGCAACATGGCTGAACTGGCACTCCTGAACAACAATCAGATTCTATGGGCTACAGACATCGTTGTACAAGGTTTACGCATCGGGTTGTTGGCATTACGAGGATAGAAACCGCGGTGACTGCTGCTATCATCACTGCCAGCAAGGCAGGCTCCGACCTCCGCCGCAGGCAAACTCCGGTTAAGTATCTACCGGATGGCTGGAACCAGGGTCGTGCAGCTTACGTATAACCCTCCATCTGTCCGGGGGAAACCAGGAGCGTACCGCCCGACTCATGAAAGCCAAGACGATTGTCATTGTTGCCCTGATAGTGATTGTAGCTGCCGGTGTCATAACTTTCTCGGTTCTGCGTGCCCAATCGGGGTACGTGAAGGTGGTTACCGGCAAGGTTGAACGCGACCCGATTGTCGCAACCGTGAGTGGGACGGGGGAGATCAAGCCGAAGACCTACGTCAATGTCGGCGCCACAGCCTTCGGCCGTATTACAAACCTCTATGTTCACGAAGGCGACCAGGTAAAGCGAGGACAGTTGCTGGCCACAATCGAAAATGTGCAGGCCAAGGCTGGTGTAGACGCGCAGCAGGCCACTATCTCCTCGGCGAGCACCGACGTTGCCTCCTACTCTGCCGCCGAAAACACAGCACTTGCAGCAGTCGAGCATGCCAAGGCCGACCTCGAACAGAAGAAGCTGGATTATCAGCGGGCACAAGAGCTGTATAACGAACAACTTATCTCTAAACAGGATTACGATTCCAAGAAGGCTGCCTACGACACAGACGTCGCCACATTGAACCAAAGCGAGGCTGCCCTGGTTCAGTCGCGGGCACAAACCGCCTCAGCCCGCGGCAAGGTGCAGGAAGCAAAGGCTACTCTGCGAACGACTTATGACACGCTGAATAAGACCACCAGTGTGGCGCCGTTTAACGGCATCGTGACCAACCTGCCTGTTCGACAGGGCGAGACGGTCGTCGTTGGCATCCAGAATGCAGAGGGCAGTACGCTAATGACGCTGGCCGACATGTCTGTGATCACGGCCGAGGTAAAGGTGGATGAGACGGACATCGTCGATCTCAGGATGGGGCAATCCGCGGATGTCTCGGTCGATGCGCTCCCCGGGAAGGTTTTTAAGGGCCATGTCACCCAGATCGGAGACCAGGCTATTCTCCGCTCGACCGGTATCGCCACCAGCCAGAGCACGACGGGTACCCAGGAAGCAAAGGATTTCAAGGTGGTAGTCACCCTGGACGTGCCGTCTGCTGAACTTCGTCCCGGTCTTTCCGCAACAGCCAAGATCACGACTGCCCAGAAGCCAGAAGTTTTGTCGATCCCCATCCAGGCCTTGACCATGCGCAAGCCGAGCGATCTGGTAAAGAAGGACAAGGCTGAGAAAGCCGATGCCGCGCCGGTTGATGCGTCGAAGGCTCCGGATGTCTCACAGCAGGGCGTATTTGTAGTTCGGGCGGATCACGGAAAGCTGAAAGTTGGATTTGTGCCGGTCAAGACAGGAATCACCGGCGCTACTGATATTGAAGTGCTTGATGGCTTGAAACAGGGTGACGAGATTGTGACCGGTCCGTATAAGACTCTGCGTACCCTGGAAAATAACAGTATGGTCAAACGCGATTCTACCGGCGGCGCAAGTGCGGCGGCCGGGGAAGCCGCGTCTTAACAGCATTGCAGGATGGGAGCAGGCGTATGGCACTGGAGACAGCAATTCCAACGGAGACAGTTCGAGCACCTCAGACAGTGCCGCTGGGTGACGTCATCGTCGTCGAAGATCTTTGGAAGACCTATGATATGGGTTCCGAGCAGCAGGTGCAGGCACTCCGCGGCGTCTCGCTCAAGATCAAGCACAACGAGTATGTAGCGATCATGGGTCCGTCCGGTTCGGGCAAATCGACCCTGATGAATTTGATCGGCTGCCTGGATACGCCCAGCCAAGGCAAATACTGGCTGAACGGCCATGTTGTCAGCGAGTTGAACGATGACGAGCTCGCACGCATACGCAATCGCGAGATCGGCTTCGTGTTCCAGACGTTCAACCTGCTCGCACGCGCTTCTGCGCTTCACAATGTGGAACTGCCGCTCATCTACAACGGCACACCTTCCGCAGAACGCCTGGAACGGGCAAAAGCCGCGTTGAAGGCTGTGAACCTCGACTCGCGCATGAATCACAAGCCGAATGAGCTGTCAGGTGGTCAGCGGCAGCGGGTCGCGATCGCGCGAGCTCTCATCAACCGGCCTTCGATCATCCTGGCAGACGAGCCAACAGGCAATCTCGACTCCAAGACCGGCGATGAGATCATGGCACTCTTTGACGAGCTGCACAGCCGCGGCAACACCATCATCCTGGTCACGCATGAGCCCGACATCGCAGAGTATGCGCATCGCGTTGTCCACATCCGGGATGGTGTCATTGCTTCTGATACCAAGTCCTCCCGCTTCCGCGAGACTGCTCAGGCCTGAGTCTCGCGGGAGCCGGCACGTTGCTTCCTTTACACTTGGGCAAGACATGCTTGCTCAGGAAAACCTCTCTTGATATTCCGCGCTTTTTTGCTTCTCCTTCTTTCCGGTGTCCTCTGCTCAGAGTCGGCACGCCCAATGAATGTGCAGGCTGTGTCGCCTTCTTCAGCCAGCACGCAGAGGGCGGCGCTCGACAAAGTGTTTGCCGATTACTGGGAAGATCAGTTAAAGCGTTTTCCGGAAATGGCTTCTTCGCTCGGCGATAAACGCTACAACGCTTTACTCACGGACTATTCGGTCGCCGCCTACAACAAGTCGCTGGACCAGGGTAGGGTCTTCCTGGAACGACTGAGCGCCATCGACACTGCCGGCGTGGACGAGCAGGAAAAGCTGAGTAAGGATTTGCTTGTCCGCACCCTTGTGGAAGATCAGGAAGAGGCACAATTCAAGCCGTGGGAGATGCCGGTCAACCAGTTCAATGGTCCTCATATTGAACTGCCGCAGCTGGTGGGCCGTCTTTCCTTTGAAACACAGAAGGACTATGACGATTACGTCTCGCGCCTGAAGCTGGTGCCGACTGCGTTTGAGCAGGTCACCACCAACCTAATGACTGCGATGGATGACAATCGCGTCCTTCCGAAATACCTCATCGACAAGGTGATCTTGCAGGTCAACGCACTTGCCACGCAAAAGCCGGAAGAGTCACCGTTTGCGGGACCATTGAAGAAGTTCCCTGCCTCCATAAGCGTCACACAGCAAGCGGCAGACAAGCAGGAAGTTCTTACTGCCATTTCGCGACAGGTGCTGCCCGCATATCAGCGCTTCAGTCGTTTTCTACAGGCCCAGTATGAACCCAAAGGCCGCACAGATCCTGGTATTTGGGCGCTCGCAGATGGCAAGGCGTACTATGCTTTCCGCGTACGCCAAAGCACGACCACCGATCTGACACCGCAGCAGATTCATGCCATCGGCGAGCAGCAGGTGGCGGAAGATGAAGCGCAGATGCTCACCATCGCCCACAAGCTTGGCTACGCAGATATTGCGGCCATGCAGGCGTCAATGAGAAATAATCCCAAGCTGCACCCCAGTTCAGCAGACGCCCTGCTTAACGCCTATCGCGGATACATTGCGGCGATGCAACCGAAGCTGCCACAGCTCTTCGGACGTTTGCCCAAGGCGTCGGTGACCGTCCAGCCGGTGCCTGCGTACATGGAAAAAGACTCCGCTGCCGCCTACTACTATGAAGGCACGCCGGACGGGAAACGACCGGGGGAAGTCTTCGTTGACACCTATAATTTTGCGGATCGTTCGCTTGCCGATGTAGAAGCAGTCGCCTATCACGAAGGCATTCCCGGCCACCACCTGCAGCTGTCGATCGCTCAGGAGATGACGACCATCCCGGAGTTCCGGAAACACTCCTACTACACGGCGTATACGGAAGGCTGGGGTCTGTACTCGGAGCATCTTGGCAAGGATGTCGGGTTCTACCAGGATCCTTACAGCGACTATGGACGTCTTGAAGCTGATATCTGGCGTGCCATTCGCCTTGTTGTTGATACCGGCGTTCACGATCAGCATTGGACGCGTCAGCAGATGGTGGACTACTTCCATCAGCATTCTGCCATCGATGAGACCAACATCCAGGCAGAAGTGGATCGCTATATTGCTTGGCCGGCACAGGCACTTGGTTACAAGATCGGCCAGCTGAAATACCTCGAGCTTCGTGACAAGGCAGAAAAAGCACTGGGACCGAAGTTTGACATCCGGGCCTTCCATGACGAGGTCATCGATTCTGGAGCGTTGCCTCTGGATGTGTTGACGCAACGCGTCGACGTATGGATTTCGCAGCAAAAGGCTGGCAACTAGGTAAGCGCCGACTATAAAGGAGCTGCATTGAACGAGCACGAATCGACAAGCGTCACAAGCCGTGTTCCCAATGATTTCGCACGCCTTCGGGTAGCGATTCTTGGTGCCGGGAAAATGGGCGGCATCCTGCTACAGGCATTTCTAAAATCGAAGATCCTCGAGCCGGATCAACTGGTTGCGACCGTGCAGCATGAAGAGCGCGCGCAGGTACTCTCCACGCAATGGGGAGTCGAGGTCACTACCAACAATCTTGCAGCCGTAGGTTCGGCGGACCTTGTTCTGCTTGGCGTCAAGCCTTTTCAGATCCCAGCCCTGGTGAAGGAGATCACGCCGGCGCTGCAAGAATCAGCACTCCTCATTTCCTTTGCGGCCTCCGTAAAGACCGAAGCGATTGCAGAAGCCACGGGCAGGCGTCAGGCCGTGGTGCGCGCGATGCCCAACACTCCATCCATGCTGGGTGCCGGCATTACTGCGCTTTGCCGCGGCGAGTATGCCAGTGCCGACCAGTTGCAACTGGCTACCACTTTGTTCGACACCATCGGCCGCACAGTCACTGTGGATGAAAAGCACATGGACGCGGTCACCGGTCTTTCGGCAAGCGGTCCTGCTTTCATCTACATCATTCTCGAGTCGCTCGCAGAAGCCGGGGTCAAGGTAGGGCTGCCGCGCGACATCGCAACCCTGCTGGCCGCGCAAACAACCTTTGGCTCGGCCAAGATGGTGCTGGAAACCGGGTACCATCCAGCGTTGCTGAAAGACGCAGTCACGACACCAGCTGGTTGCACCATTGATGGCATCCTGGAGCTGGAAGAAGGTGGTCTGCGCGTCACACTGATCAAGGCAGTGATGCGTGCAACGCAGCGTGCCAAGGAACTGGCAAACAGCTAGGGGTTGCATCGTAACTCTGTGGATGCTGCATGCTTTCGTGGCGTATTCTTTCGCGATGTCAAGAGGAAGTATCTTGCCTTGTATACCGCGCGTAAAATGAGCCTATGCAGGCAGGCACGCTCGAAGTAAGTACGATGAGCACTCTAAGCAGACAGTCTCCCGGATTGCGACGCTATGCATGGTGCCTTCTCGCGTACAACGTGTTCGTCATTCTTTGGGGTGCAGTCGTCCGCGCAACCAGTTCGGGGGACGGCTGCGGTGCGCACTGGCCTTTATGTAACGGCACACTTCTCCAGCATCATCCGAAAGCGGCCACGATCATCGAGTTTCTACACCGGATGTCCAGTGGTGTGGCCCTCATTGGTGTTCTGCTACTGGTTCTCTTTACTTATCGGACGCTTTCGCGTGGCACATGGGCACGCATCGCTGTCGTAGCAGCCGCTGCCCTGACCTTGAACGAAGCGTTTCTTGGAGCACTGCTGGTTCTGCTGCGACACGTAGCCCAGGATCAGTCGACTGCGAGGTCCGTCTACCTTGCGTTGCATCTGACCAATACCCTGCTGATGCTTGCTGCACTTGCGTTGAGTGCTTACCTGGTTTCTTTAAAGACACCTGTCCTGCGTGCAGAGACGCGGCTGGCTCACCTTCCGACCGCAATTGCAGGATTAGGCGCAACTGTCATTGTCGGGGTGACTGGATCCCTTGCGGCTCTCGGTGACACGCTCTTCCCAGCGCAGACACTTGCTACTGCTCTGCGGCAGGACCTGGCACCACATACCAACTGGTTGATCCGCGTACGCATCCTGCATCCACTCAGCGCCCTGGTTGCTGCCTTCTTCATCGCCTGGCTGGTCTTTCGTTCAATCACGATTGCCAGCGGTACTGTTGATCGCCGTCTATCGCTGGGAGTGGTCATGCTGCTCGGCTTCCAGATGGTGCTGGGCGTCGGTGATGTTTCGCTGCTGGCGCCGGTCTGGATGCAGGTCCTCCATTTATTAGGCGCAGACCTGCTCTGGGCTACGATGGTGGTCCTGTGCGCCCAATTATGTTTGCATCAACGTTCCCGTATCGTTCCATGAAAAGGCTGGCCGTCTTCTACTGCCGTCCGGCGCGCCAAGACGGCGCGGTTCGTAAACTCATAGCGGCTGCCTGCCTGGCGTTCGTCTCGGTGAATGCTTCACTGCCCGCAGCGACGGCACAGGCAACGCAATATCCAGGAGTTCCGCCTCTTCTGCTGGGTGCAGCCTGGTACCCGGAGCAGTGGCCCGAATCGACTTGGGAAAAGGATCTCGCACTCATGGAAGCCGGCCACATCCATCTCGCGCGTGTCGCCGAATTTGCGTGGAGCACCATGGAGCCAGCCGAGGGCAGCTTCGACTTTGCGTGGCTTGACCATGCGATCGAGATGGCTGCAAAGCACCACATCGTCATCGTCCTTGGAACGCCAACTGCAGCCCCGCCCGCATGGCTCACAACCCGCTATCCCGAAACGCTGCGCGTCGATAATGAGGGTAAACGCGACGAGCATGGCAACCGGGCACAGTTTTCCTTTACCAGCCCAAAGTATCGCTTCTTCGCTCACCGAATAGCAGAGCAGATGGCGGAGCGCTACGGGCACAATCCGAATGTCGTTGGCTGGCAACTCGACAACGAGATATCCTCAACGTCTTTCGATCCCGAGACCAAGGCGCAATTCCACACGTGGCTCAAGGCAAAGTATGGCACCATCGACAATCTGAACAAGCAGTGGACGACCGCCTACTGGAGCCAAACCTACAACGACTTCGACCAGATCCCTGTTCATGACAAGCAGGAAAACTCCGCCCTGCTCCTGGACTGGCGCCACTTCGTTTCTGATACGTGGAACAGCTACTGCCAGAACCAGGTCGATGCCATTCGTCCACATGCCGACACCCGGCAATTTATTACCACCAATACTATGGGGGCATTCGACGGCTTCGATGCTTACATTGTGCACAGCGTTCTTGATATTGCTGCCTGGGATGATTACGTAGCAACCACGGTGTTCGATCCTGCGTTTAACGGTGCAGCCCACGACTTAACGCGCGGGTATAAACAGAAGAACTTCTGGGTCATGGAGACGGAACCGGCTTTTGTAAATTGGCGTCCCAACAACAACGCCATCAACAAGGGCCAGATCCGCGAGATGGCCTGGCAGGCTGTCGGTCATGGCGCCGATGCTGTCGAGTACTGGCAATGGCGCGCTGCCCTTAATGGGCAGGAGCAATACCATGGAACCCTGGCGGGCGTAGATGGCACGGCAGTACCGGCTTACGATGAAGCAAGACAGATCGGCGCAGAATTTGAGCGCACGGGCAATGCTCTCTCCGGGACTGTGCCTCAGTCTTCGGTCGCGATCATCGAGTCCTTTGACAGCCGATGGGCTATCGACTTCCAGCGCTTCAACAACGCCTTCGATCCATTCGAAGAGCTTGTCGAGTTTTATCGTCCGTTGCGTGAAGCTTCGCAGGGCGTTGATCTACTTCCGCCGTCTGCATCTCTCGACAAATATAAACTCGTGGTCGCACCGGCACTTGACCTGCTGACCGCGAAAGACGCGGCCATCCTCGAAGCCTATGTTAGGCAGGGTGGACACCTCGTTCTCGGACCTAGAAGCGGCATGAAGAATGAATACAACGCCACCTGGCAGCAGCGGCAACCAGGTCCTCTGGCCGACCTGCTGGGAGGGCGCGTCGAGGCTTACTACGCACTCGACGGGAACATCCGTGTTTCCGGAGAAGCAGGTTCCGGAGAAGCGAAGGTGTGGGCAGAGTTCCTCAGTGCTACTTCTTCCGAGACGAAGACACTTCTTACCTATGGGGCTGGCAATGGATGGCTCGATGGCAAACCTGCCGCCGTTTCGCGCCAGATCGGAAAAGGCTCTATCACTTACATCGGCTTCTGGCCTGATGCAAAGCTTCTCAAGACCCTCACGATCGAACTGTTGAAGCAGGCGAAGGTGACACCATATATTCCGAACGTGCCGGAAGGAGTGGAGGTCAGCGAGCGTGAGGGCGGTGGTAAAACTGTTCTGATCCTGATCAATCACACTACCTCGCCGCAGCAGGTCAACCTGCCCTCCGGGATGAAAGTTCTGATCGGCAAAGATGCCGCGGCCCGCACCAGCGGCGGATCCATCATGCTGGAAAAATATGGTGTTGCCGTACTACAGAGATAATCAAGTGAGGCCAGACAAATTCCAATTCATTCTGGCCTTCCCGCGCTTCTGGTACTAGAGTTACGGTAGTGCAAGGGTCCCTGCTGACCTGAGCCATCGCGGCGTCAGCGAAGTGTTTCTTCCAGGTAGATCCCAAATCAGGAGACCGCCGTGCTTCCTTCTTCATCCCAGGAATTCAGTCGCTTTGATCGTCGCTCTTTCCTGCGCTTCGCTGCCATCGCTGCAGCCGGAGCAGCCGTGCCCATCGTTGGTGAGTCGCATCTCGCCATGGCTCAACGTTCAAAATTCAAAGCAACGCTGCCCCATCCGGGTACCGGCGCCGTGATGATAGACGCCAATGAAAACCCGCTCGGACCATGCGCAAGCGCTCGCACAACCATCTCCAGCCTCATACCAAACGGCGGTCGCTATGACATGCCGCTAACTGACAAACTGGTGAGTACCATCGCTGCGAAAGAAGGATTGAAGGTGGAAAACATCGCGGTGTATGCGGGCTCCAGCGAGCCGCTGCACTATGCTGTGCTGGCATTCACGTCGAAGGATCGCGGCTACGTCACAGCCGATCCAGGCTATGAAGCCGGCGCTTACGCAGCGAAAGTCAACAATGCGCGAATCCTCCAGGTGCCTTTGAAGCAGGACTTTTCGCACGATGTTCGCGCCATGGTTTCAGCAGATCCCCAGGCCGGCCTGATCTATCTTTGCAACCCGAACAATCCGACCGGTACCATCACCAGTCGGGAAGATATCGAGTACGCACTGCAGAACAAGCCCAGTGGCTCTATCCTGATGATTGACGAGGCCTACATCCACTTCACGGACATCCCTTCTGCCATGGACATGGTGCGCGACGGCAAGGAAGTGATCGTGCTGCGGACTTTCTCAAAGATCTACGGTATGGCAGGAGTACGTTGCGGATTTGCGGCCGGCCGCCCTGACCTGCTGGCAAAGCTGAAGCCATACGGACAGAACTCTCTATCCATCTTCGCGGTCGGCGCCGCGACGACCAGTCTCGAAGATGCAAACGTCATTCCTCAGCGGAAGGCATTCACCGGCAAACTGAGAGAAGACACTCTCACCTGGCTGACAAGACAGGGCTATGCTGTCACTACTTCTCATAGCAACTGCTTCATGGTGAATACCAGGCGCCCAAGTCCCGACGTCATCCTTGCAATGGCTAAGCAGGACGTCTACGTCGGTCGGCCATGGCCCAGCTGGAATACCTGGGTGCGCGTCACCGTCGGCACGCCTGACGACATGGCGGCATTTCAGAAGACATTTTCATCGGTCATGAATGCATAAAAAGCGCTCCGGCAGGAGCGCCTTTTTACCTTGCGAGCAGTTTGATTCTCAGGCGTGGGAAGCGCCGCCGGCACTGTCCAGTTTGGCCTGCGCCTCGCGCATCATCTGGTTTGCCCGCTCATACTGCGCTGCTTTTTCGCCAGCTTCATCCCACAGCTTCTGGCCATCTTTCATTTCCTGTTCGGCAGCACCGCGATCAATCTCTTCCGGTTTGCGAGCACTCTCCGCCAGGATCGTCACTCGGTCCGGCAGTACCTCTACAAAACCCCAGGCCACGTTGTATCGATTACCAGCGCCATCCCCGGCACCATGAAGCGTGACGTCGCCGGCTCCAAGTTCTGCCAGCAGAGGGGCGTGGCCATACAGCACTTCGAGGTACCCGTTGCGTGCCGGCAACTCTACAGCATCTACCGTCGTGTCAACCAGCATGCGTTCAGGAGTGACTAGTCTTACCTGCAACCTGGAACCAGTGTCCGCCATTGCCTAGTTGGTTTCCTTCATCTTCTCAGCAGCTTCAATGACATCCTCGATCGCGCCTTTCATGTAAAAAGCCTGCTCAGGAAGATTGTCGTGCTTGCCTTCAATGATTTCCTTGAACGAACGGACGGTGTCTGCCACCTTCACATACTTTCCAGGTGCGCCGGTAAATACTTCGGCCACGTGGAAGGGCTGCGACAGGAATCGCTGCACTTTGCGGGCACGTGTGACAGTTGTCTTGTCTTCTTCCGAAAGCTCATCGATACCGAGGATGGCAATGATGTCCTGCAGATCCTTATAACGCTGCAGAATTCGCTTCACACCTTGCGCGACGTCGTAGTGCTCCTGACCGACTACACGAGGAGAAAGGATTCGCGAAGTCGAGGCAAGCGGATCGACTGCAGGATAAATACCCAGCTCGGACAGTGGCCGTGACAATACAGTGGTCGCGTCAAGGTGAGCAAACGTCGTCGCAGGTGCTGGATCGGTAAAGTCGTCAGCGGGCACATAGATAGCCTGCACGGAGGTGACTGAACCTTTCTTGGTAGAGGTAATCCGCTCCTGAAGTTCACCCATTTCTGTTGCAAGGTTCGGCTGGTATCCGACTGCGGATGGCATACGGCCCAGGAGCGTTGACACCTCAGAACCCGCCTGGGTGAATCGGAAGATGTTGTCGATGAAGAGCAGGGTGTCCGCGCCTTGTTCATCGCGGAAATACTCTGCCAGTGTCAGACCGGTGAGAGCGACGCGTAGACGCGCGCCTGGTGGCTCGGTCATCTGGCCGTAGACGAGCGCAGCTTTCGACTTCTTCCGATCTTTCAGATCGATGACGCCTGATTCCTGAAACTCAAGCCAGAGGTCGGTACCTTCACGGGTTCGCTCACCCACACCTGCGAACACGGAAACGCCGCCATGCTTTGAGGCAACGTTGTTAATCAGCTCCTGAATGACGACCGTTTTGCCCACACCGGCGCCGCCCATCAATCCTATCTTGCCGCCCTTCAGGAATGGCTGGATGAGATCGATGACTTTGACACCGGTCTCAAACATTTCCTCCGAGGTCGACTGCTCATCAAACAGCGGGGCCGCACGATGGATCGGGCGACGCTCCTTGGCATTCACCGGCCCGAGCTCGTCTACCGGCTCGCCGATGACATTCAGGATGCGACCGAGAGTTTCTTCGCCTACCGGGACCATGATGGGACCATCCTGATCAATGACCTTCATGCCGCGAACCATGCCTTCTGTTGATTGCATGGCAATGCAGCGTACACGTCCCTCGCCGATATGCTGCTGCACCTCGAGGATGACGTTGATCTCGTTCGGCACGTCGAAGCCTTCGCTCACAACACGCAGTGATTCGTAGATGGGCGGCATGGTGGCTTCTTCGAACTGCACGTCGACGGCGGGTCCGGAAATCTGGATAACCCGTCCGATGTTCTGCCTGGGGGCGCCCGTCTTCTGTGCGCTGGCGTTTTCCTGGTGGATGACTGCGGTTTCTGGCATAGCTGTTCCTAACTGATGGCGGCGGCGCCGCTGACAATTTCGATAATTTCATTAGTGATCGCGGCCTGTCGCACACGATTCATATTCAGCGTCAGGGTATCGATCATTTCCGAAGCATTGTTCGTTGCGGAATCCATGGCCGTCATGCGCGCCGCGTGTTCTGCGGCTACTGACTCGATCATGGCATGGTACAGCTCAGTGGATACATATCGCGGCAGCAGGGCAGCGAGCATTTCTGCCGGTGGCTGCTCGTAGATGTAATCCACGTCGGCGGTCCCGAAATTTTTGGCCTCTTCATCGATGGCACTGGTATCTGGTTTCTCGAGCGACACGCCGGCACTCCTGGCTGCTTCGCCTGCGCGGGTTCGCTCTTCCTGCGGAATCTCCATCAGCCCTTCCGGTTCGGCTTTCCCAGGATCCGTGACCGGCAGAATGCGCTGCATGACCACCCGCTGAGAAATCACGGACTTGAACTCGTTATAGACGACGTATGCCGAATCGATTTCACCATCGATGTATCGCTGCACGATATCGTTACCGATTTCACTCACCTTCGGAAAATGAAGGTCGCCCAGCAGACCCGGATGATCGCCTGTGACCTCGATCGGAGCGCTACGGTCGAGTCGTTTGCGCGCAGGCTCGTCGTCTGGACTTCCCATCGCATTGGTCATCTCAGGATTGCCTGCGGCAAGTCGGTCGAACCGCTCATTCGCTGCTTCTTCTTCCACGCGCGCTGCCGGATACCGCTTGCGGAAAAGATCGCGTGCCTTTCTTCCGATCGGCTCGATGTCGATATTCTTCTCACCGCGTTCATCCAGAAACTTGTACGCCGCCTTGGTGATATTGGTGTTGAAGCCTCCGGCGAACCCCTTGTCACCGGATACGACAACAATCAATACATTCTTTTCTTCACGAGCTATCAGCATTGGGTGACGCACTTCGCCGGTCGCAGGATCATACGCATCCATACGCCGCATCAGAGACTGGATCACCGACGCCATCATCTGCGAATAGGGCCGTGAGGCCATCGCGCGATCCTGCGCCTTGCGCAGCTTTGCCGCCGAGATCATCTTCATGGCCTTGGTAATCTGGCGCGTGTTCTTCACACTGCGAATGCGCCGGCGTAAATCGAGGACGTTTGCCATTTCTTGAATGCCTGCGAGCCGGTTAGGCGTTCGCCGCTACCTTCTTCTGCTGCCCGTCTGCTGTCTGCGCGGCAGCCTTCTTCTTCTCATCTTCGCTGAGTTCTTTGACTGCTGACTCTTTCAGCTTCGCATCCTGGTGCTCGGCGACGAAGCCTTCCTTAAACTCTTTTAATGCGTCCTTCAAGCGGCTCTTCAAGTCATCGTCGAGCGTCTTCTTCTTCACGATGTCCTGCAACAAGGCCGACTGCGAATTATCCAGGTACTTGTAAAGACCATCTTCAAATGCGCGTATCTGCTCTACTTTTAAGTCATCGAGATAGCCGTTGGTTCCTGCAAAGATAATTGCAATCTGCTTTTCAACTGGCAGCGGAGAAAACTGTGGTTGTTTCAACAACTCAGTGAGACGCTGACCGCGGTTCAACTGGTTCTGCGTGACTTTATCCAGGTCGGATCCAAATTGTGAAAATGCTGCCAGCTCGCGATACTGTGCAAGATCCAGCTTCAAGGTGCCGGCAACCTGACGCATAGCCTTGATCTGAGCCGAACCACCCACACGGCTCACTGACAGACCCACGTTCACAGCCGGACGGACACCCGAGTTGAACAGGTCGGTCTCCAGGTAGATCTGGCCATCGGTAATCGAAATGACGTTGGTGGGAATGTAGGCTGATACGTCGCCGGCCTGTGTTTCGATAATCGGCAGCGCGGTCAGCGATCCTCCGCCGCGTTCGTCACTCATCTTCGCTGAACGCTCGAGCAGTCGAGAATGGAGGTAGAAGACATCGCCTGGATACGCTTCACGACCGGGCGGACGACGCAGAAGCAGCGAGATCTCACGATAAGCCGTCGCGTGCTTCGACAGATCGTCGTAGATCACCAACGCATGCTTGCCGTTATCACGGAAGTATTCGCCGATCGCTGTCGCTGCATAGGGCGCGAGGTATTGCATTGGCGCCGGCTCCGAGGCAGTGGCTGCAACCACGATGGTGTAGGCCATCGCGCCATACTCGTTCAGCGTTTGCACTACCTGCGCGACTGAAGACCGCTTCTGCCCAATGGCGCAGTACACGCAGATCAGATTGTTTTTAGCACTGTTGATGATGGTGTCCAGCACCACGGCCGTCTTACCCGTTTGCCGATCGCCGATGATCAGCTCACGTTGTCCGCGGCCGATCGGAATCATGCTGTCGATGGCTTTGATACCGGTGCTCATCGGCTCCCGGACCGGCTGCCGGTCGATGACGCCCGGAGCGATTCTCTCGACTGGGAACAACTGCGTGCCTTCCACCGGTCCACGATCATCGATGGGCACGCCAAGAGCATTCACAACCCGGCCGATCATGCCGTCACCAACTGGCACGCTCATGATCTTGCCGGTTCTCTTTACCTGGTCGCCTTCGCGCAATTCGGTGTAGTCACCCAGCAGCACTGCGCCCACCTGGTCTTCTTCCAGGTTCATGGTCAAGCCGGCCACATTATGCGGAAAATCAAGCAGCTCGCCAGCCATCGCCTTCTCCAGGCCATGGATGCGTGCGATGCCGTCGCCGAGCGAGATAATGGTGCCGACCTCGTCGACCTGGACTGCCGTATCGTAATTTTCTATCTGCTCGCGCAGTAGCTGCGTAATCTCGTTTGCGTTGATCTGAGCCATCGTTATCTAGTTCTTTCCAATCAGGTACAGCCGGCATCAGCCAGCGATGAGTTGTTCCTTCAGACGCTGCAGGCGGCCACGAACCGACCCGTCGTAAACAGTCGATCCGATCTGCAGGACCACACCGCCCACCAGCAAACTGTCTTCGTGGAAGGTCGCCTGAATCATGGTTCCAGCGACACTCGCAATCTGTGCTTCCAGATCCTTCTTCTCCTGCTCATCCAGTCTGCGCGCAGTGGTCACACTGGCCAGGGATATATTCTGCCGCTTGTTGATCTCGCGCCGATATTCCTGGACGATCTCAGCGAATCCGTGCAGCCTGCCATTGCGCATGATCACTGCGATGAGATTGCGGACTTCCTTGCTCAGCCCCATGCGCTCCACCAGCTTGTCGAGCACTGACAGGCGGCGTTCCAACTTGAAAGATGGGTTATAGAGCACTTCCCGAAGATCAGGTACCTGCAATGCTTCTATAAAATCACCTAATTGCTGATCGATTTCAGCTGGATCTAACTTCCTATCGACCACAACATCGGCCAAGGCTCGTGCATACGCACCCGTGTAGGCTGCCATTAGTTGCGCCTCTCCTGCAGATCAGCCTGAGCCAGATCCCTGGCAAAGTCATGGATCAGGGTGCGATCCTGCTGCTCTGAAAGCCGAAGCTGTCCGGATGCACGCTCCACGGCAAGCTCGGCCGCAAAGCGGCGCAGGCTGGTCTGCGCCGTCGATGCAGCAACAGCAATCTCCTGCTCAGCTGCCGCCACAATCTTCTTTCGTTCCTCTTCAATGGAATGCTGAATGCGCTTTTCATCTTCGGCGCCTTCTTCTTCAGCCCGCCTGCGTAATTCGTCGATCTGCTTATCCAGTTGCCCGAGCCGCGCTTCTACCACCTGCAGACGCTCATGAGCTTCTTCGGTTGCAGTCCGTGCTTCCACCAGTTGCTGATCAATCTTCTTCTGCCGCTCACGAAATACCTTGGGCATCGCCTTGGCCAGGTAGTACACCACAATCCCGGCAAGCAAAACGAAATTGAAGTATTCAAATGCTGAGGAAGAGTCTCTAGGTGAAAGGCCCATCATTCCGCCAATTTTGCGGACGGATGGTGAATTCTTGTAGACAGCTGTTTCGTCCTCTTCTTCCGCGGCCGGAATGTTCTGGTTGTGAGCAGTCTCCGGTGTAATGAACGAAGCGCCGCCTGACTTGTTCTGCGTTCGCTCTGCCTGCTGCATGGCCGGCTGTGACTTTCCCTGCTGTGCCGTCGCGAACGGAACAAGTGCCAGCAAGGCCGAAGCTGCAAAAGAGATCCAATATAACCGCCTGTGCCGAGACAGCGAACGATCATTCAGCATCAACGAGCTCCTTCCATCGGTGCATGTGCTACCGATTTACTTGGAAGAACGCTGCTCAAAATCTGTGCCGCAAGCTGGTCCGTATTTGCCTCGATCGTTTGCCGTGCGGCGACCATCTCCTGCTCGACTGCTGCTTTCGATTCCTTCACACGTTCCTGAGCAGTATGGCGCGCATCGGTCAGGATGTTTTCGCGCTCACGATTCCAATGTTGTATCCGCAGTTCGCGCTGACGACCGATCTCCAGCCGCGCCGATCGCAGTCTGGCCTCGTACTCCTGTGACTTGGCATCGGCTGACTGTATTGCGGAGGAGGCCTTCTCGACACTCCCCAGCGTGCGCTCGCGTCGCTCCGCCAGCAATCGCGTAAGTGGCTTATAGACAAGTATCTTGTAGAAGAACAAAACGAGCACAAACAGGATGATCGTCGGCACAGAGCCGAGAAAAAGGTCACCGAGTTGATGCAGTATTTTGTCCATGCAGTCACCGAGCGGGCCATCCCAGGGGATGGTAAGTTTCGAGGTTTTACCGGAACACTTGTTTCTACCAGACGTTAAAAGTGGGTGTCAATTTTGGCACTTAGCGACGTCCAGGTAACTGGCTATTTTCAATTGACGCGAGAAGCAACCGGCGTACACTAAGGGTACCACCTAGACCCGGTTCAGGGTCAGACGGGCTGTATTCAAGGGACTTTACACCGCGCCCTTCAATATGGCCCGTTTCTAAGTTCCTGTAAAAGCAGTCGGGTCCCGATTACCTGACCTTGAACTGCTTGTATCGCCCCAGCAGGGATGCGGGACCGGCCACCATCATCCAGACATGGTCGCCGCGAAACTCCTTTTGTTCGATAGTTGCGCCCGCGCCCAGCGCAGCCAGCGTACGCCCTTCGCTTTGCGGCACCAGGAACTGCTCTTCTACCACAGGATCCAGTGTCAACGACGCATCCACTCTCGCCAGCAGTGCGGGCAATCCTTCCCCTGACAAAGCGGAAATACAGATGGCGTCAGGTGTTAGCTCAGCCATATTGCGCTCTACCCCGCTTACCATGTCCATCTTGTTCAGCACTTCGAGCCGAGGCTTTCCAAGAACATCCAACTCGGCCAGTACCTTTTCTACCTCGGCCTTCTGAATCTCCCTCGTTGGACTCGAGGCATCCTGCACATGAATCAGCACTTCTGCTTTCTGCACTTCTTCAAGCGTTGCCCGGAAAGACGTCACCAGCGTATGCGGAAGGTCGCGGATAAAGCCCACGGTATCCGATAGCAGGATCTTGCGGCGTGAAGGCAGCTGGATGGCCTTCAGCTTTGGATCGAGGGTAGCAAACATGCGTGCTGACTCGAGCACGCCGGCCCCGGTAAGCGCATTGAAAAGCGTGCTCTTGCCAGCATTTGTGTAGCCCACCAGCGCAACTGTCGGCACAGGCACTGATTCGCGTCGCTGTCTCTGCTGGCTTCGGACCGTGCGCACTGACTCGAGCTCGCGACGCAGCTGTACCAACCGCTTCTGAATTCGACGGCGGTCTGTTTCGAGCTTGGTTTCACCGGGTCCCCTGGTTCCAATGCCACCACCCGTCTGTGACATCGCTGCTCCCCGCCCGGTCAACCTGGGAAGGATGTATTCCAATTGGGCCAGTTCGACTTGCAATTGCCCTTCACGGGTTCGCGCATGGCGCGCGAAGATGTCCAGGATCAACTGCGTCCGATCAAGAACACGGCACGGCAACTCATTCTCCAGGTTGCGCAGCTGGGTCGGAGTCAGGTCATGATCGAACAGCACAATATCTGCGCCTGTAGAACCTACCGCATCTGTGACTTCTTTTACTTTGCCTTTGCCGATCAAAGTGGCGGGATCAGGCGCTGGACGCCGCTGGATCACCTCGCCTGCGATTTTCCCGCCGGCACTCTGTACGAGCTCGCGAAACTCCGCCATCGACAACTCTGCTTCTTCGATTGTCGGGGTGTGATGGAACAATCCGCGGGACCGAGGATTGTCCCCTTCGTCCCATGGAAGATCAGCCTCGCCGGTACTGGAAAGGATGGAAGCGGAACGTGCCATACGGGCCGATTGCGCTAACGTTCGGGGCTTGCCCTTCGTACTGGGTACCCGCACTTCTGCGACAAGAGATACCAGCAGCACACGATCGGATTGCCGCGTGTCTTTCTGACTCAACTGGCTATCATCCAGTCGGCCATCCGGTCAGAACTTAAAACCCTCAGGATTCCAGCTCTCGTGACCCGGCTGCAACAGGCACTCCTGCACCGGCTGTAGCGGGGCGGTGATCTCCATGCATCACCGAGCGCGTACTCACAACGGTGGAAATGGCATGCTTGAAGATCAACTGTTCCTGGCTATTGTTCTCCAGAAGAACAGAATACTTGTCGAAGGATCGAATTTTGCCGGTTAACTTCACGCCGCTGACCAGGTAAATTGTGATCGGCGTTTTGTCTTTCCGAACCGTGTTCAGGAAAGTGTCTTGTATATTTTGTGCCGGCTTGTTGTCCATGTGCCGATCTCCTCGTACTCAATCTGATATCAACAACGCTATGTAAATGAATCAAGTCGCCATCGAAAGATGTAAATCCGGTTACTAAGCAACAAGATACAGCTTCAGGCTCCACTCACCGCTATTTGCCACAAGGATTTCCGCACACCCGGCAAGGTTTCACTGCTGGTCGCACTTTGCGGTCTTGGAGGTAGATGCGAGCTTTACGCTTCAGGTTTGCAAGCCATTGTTGCATCCAAACGGCTCACTAACAACAAACGCACCGCCGGACATACCAGTAAAGCCGGGCGTAAACTCACTGGAGTGACCTTTTCGCCCAAGATTTCGCCGGCAGCGACACCCATCCCGGCCGAGGACGAACGTGCAGCGGGGCGCCGGTTGAAGCCCGCTGGTTTGCCTGTGCCGCTACTCGACTTTTCCCGCGAACATGCCTCTATTGGCAAAGAGATCCTCTCAGCCATCGAAGGTGTCCTCGCCACCCAACACTACATCCTGGGGGCACAGGTTGCCGCCTTTGAGAAACAGGCTGCCATTGCCTGTTCGACAGCAGAGGCGGTCGGCTGCGGCTCAGGGACCGATGCCCTGTGGCTCGCCATGGCAGCATCCGGCGTTTCTTCGGGCGACCGAGTAGCGACCACCCCCTTCAGCTTCTTTGCGACGGTAAGCTCCATCCTGAGGACTGGCGCCCGACCGGTACTCGCCGACATTGACCCACTTACCTTCAACCTGAGTTCCGCTGCTGTCAGACGGGCTCAAGAGGCATCATCAGAACCTCTGAAGGCTGTGTTGCCGGTTCATCTCTATGGCCAAATAGTCGATTGGAACGAGATGGAAGACCTCCGCACCCGTTTCGGCTGCCTGTTGATCGAGGATGCCGCGCAGGCGTTTGGTGCATCGTGGAACGGGCGGCCGGCCGGGTCCCTCGGCGATGCTGCGGCGTTCAGCTTTTATCCAACCAAGAATCTCAGCGCCGCAGGCGAAGCTGGCATGGTCACGACCAGCCGAGCCTCTATCGCTGAGCGGGTGCGCATGCTCCGCGCCCACGGCATGCGCAAACGCTATTACCACGACGAAGTTGGCTGGAACAGCCGTCTCGACACAATCCAGGCTGCGGTGTTGCTGGTAAAGCTTCGCTATGTCAATCGCTGGAACCAGAAGCGCCGCGAGCTCGCCGCTACCTACCACGCCCTCTTCCAAAAGGCCGGTCTCGTCGACCACGGACCTTATCCCGCGGGGGGTGTAGTGCTTCCCTTCAACCTGGAGCCGGCAACCCACGTTTTCCACCAGTATGTGATCCGTGTGCAGCGTCGCGACGGGCTTCGCAGCTTCCTGGCAGAACAGCAAATCGGATCAGAGATCTACTACCCGGTGCCATTGCATCTGCAGAACGCGCTGCAAGGTCTTGGCTACAAGCAGGGAGACTTCCCGGAGAGTGAACGGGCCGCAGCCGAAGTTCTTGCGCTGCCCATCTACCCCCAGCTCCGCCACGAAGAGCAGGAGTCAGTTGTTGCAGCTATCGCCACTTTTCTTTCCTAGTTAGTCTTCGCCGACTACTGGCGGCGATGACGACGTCGCCCGGTAGTGTGCCGTCGCCGCGCTCCGCCCGAGGTGCCTTTTGCCGGAGTGATGGCAGGCTTCGCTACTGGAGGCGGCGCCTGTCCCGCGGGCAGCATGCGCTTGACCATTTCTCCTTCCAGGCTGAAAGACTGCTCCTCAGTAGCTACTGGTCGGATCATTCCAGTCTGCGGATCGAGCGAAGGTACTGCTGTATCCGTTGCAACCTTGACAGTAAAAACCGGCACCGGCTTTGCCGCCAGCGGCCCTGCCGTCTCCACCACCTGGTGCGTGACTGAGACCGGCAGATAACCGGCAACATCGCGCTTCCGGTAAGCACCCTCATACCGATGTTTCTTCACGTTCCACGCGAAGACGCGGATCTGGTCATAGTCGTAGGGCAGGCCATCCTTGTAGGGGCTTAGAACGGCTACGTAGTTCGGGACGGTTCCATCGGGAAATTTGGCTGTGGCGCCCGGATCGTCCACCTTCTCAAGCAGGTACGCACCGACAATCCTCTGGCCTTCGGCGTACTGCACCACCTCATCCGGCACATCCACATCCAGCCGTCGCGCGAGCACCCACCCGATACGCCCCGCCCCATCCCGCACCAGCCACCAATCTTCCATAGGCACAGCATTTGGGTCGACAGCCTTTCCTGGTTTGCTTCCGCGCCTGCCCCGCCTTGTCACCTCCGGCGCAGCCTTGACTACTACCTTGCCTGACGAGGGAGTTGCGCCCGTCTTGGCCGTCGGGTGCATCCATGCAGCCTGGGCATCCGGCTTGGGTACGCTCGCCCGTTGCAGCAGTTGCAGCTTGTCATTTTCCGGCAGCAGCAGAAAACGAGGCGTATCCCGCCCCGGCGCCAGGTGGGCATACAGATCGTCCCTCAGGACAGCAGTGGAAACGGCAGTAGCCGCCAGGTTCGCATCATGCAATGTCTTGAATTTGTCGTAGGCTGCCTGATCGATGACCATGTGATCTTCAATCCAGCCAGTGGCCCCGGCGGGGGTCTTCACCTTCAGAAATCGCCGGCCGTGATCCACCACTTCTAGACGTTCACCGTTGTAGACAGTGGCCACCTTGTTCGAGACCGCAGCCACGCGATCACGCAGGAATGTCTGCGTGGAACTCACGTAGACATAGTCCCCATGGTGGACGGCTGCATATCGCTTGCATCCGGAGAGGGCAAGCAGAACGCAGAAGAAGAGCAAGGTAAGACGGGGACTTTGGCGGGGGTTCACTGTACCTGGACGGACGAGGGATCGCTCAGCGCCGGGTATTCCGACGCAGCATCAGCATACCACTGCACGGCAAGCATTCTAGTGGGTACCAACAACCTGCGTGGTCCCCAGGATGTTGGTGTCCGTCTCACTCGACACCAGGTTCAGTTTGCCGATCATGGTGGCGTCAAACGCATAGACACCCAGATCCGGCGTGCCGCCGCTGTTCGCCACTGCCAGGAACTTCTTCGACTGGTCGAGTGACATGGCCAATGGCAGTGTTCCAGTCTTGAAAGGAGAGGCTGCCAGCGCCGTGAGCGCCCCACTCGCAGAGACACTGTATCCGCTTATGGTGGAATCACCCTTGTTGGTTACATAGAGGTAGTCGCCCGTTGAGTCGAGAACGAACCCGGTCGGCCCGTTGCCGCTCTTGAAGGGCGAGCCTGCCAGCTCTGTCAGGCCTCCTCCGGAGGCGATACTCAGCGCTCTCACCCCTATACCTATCTCGGCAACATACAGTACTGTGCTGGTCGAGTTGCTGATCGCTCCATACTCTCCGGTGCCGCCATTCAGCAGGTTCAGATGGACGCCTGTATCGGCCAGAGCCGCAGTGGATGCATTGAACGTGAGTATCTCGGTTCCACCGCCTGCCAGAGTCAGGTATACGTTGGCATTATTCGGTGTAATGCAGAGCTGGTACGGAGCATTGCCCACCGTGCTGCTGGTGGTTCCGTTCCCGGCCTTTACGGCCAGCGGCGATCCAGTCGCCGGCGTGAGGACCCCACTCGTAGCGTTGATGGTGTACAAAGCTATTTCGGGCAGAGTCGTGCTCAGATTTTCTGCGGCTGCCATGAGGTAAGTACCAGTAGAGTCAACCTGCATGCTGAGCGGCGCGATCACGTCTGTCGCTACTGGCGTACTGCTGTTCAACTCCGTCAGCACACCCCCTGCGCCAAGGGAGTAGCCGAGAATGCCGGTCGCGGTGCCAACGTACAGGAAGGTGTTTCCGGGCGTGATCGCCATGGATGTAGGCACCAGCCCGATCGAAAAAGGCGATTTGCTCACCGCCGCCAAGGCTCCGGTCGTCGACACAGAATAGGCGCTGATCGAACTTTCCGCTGTGTTCATGAAGTACAGCACATCTCCCGCAGCCGTATTGCCCGTGCCGCCGCCGCCGGTCCCTGTGCTCTGGGGGGTAAAAAAATTCCCGCAACCACTCAACAGCAGAAGCCCAATGCAAGCCAAACCTGCTAAACGTGTCATCCCGACCCCACTTCTACGCGGACGGCATCCGGTACCATCGAGCGCTTGCTAGATAGTAACCAAATGCCTGCCAGGTTGACGTTGCAGGCTGGAGAAAAGCCTGCATCCTCCGCCAACTATCAGGCCACTACCGCTTTTCACAGGCACGCTTGCCGGAAGGCGTTCGTAAAGTCGCGCTTGGAACTTGGCTACCAAACGCGACTGCGGCATTGCCTGCGTCCACACCGAAGCAGCGGATTTGTCACAGAGATGGATCGACTCGGTGAGCTCAGTGTACCGACGCGCAAGAGGTGGCCACTGTTTTTAACCTGAAGGTCAGAGTCTCGTGGCAGGACGCGTTGAGCGATGAAGAGAGTACAGACAGAAACCAACTCCGACTACCAGCTCGAAGCTGAAAACTAAGTGGCGGTGACTTTGATATGTCAATCATTAAGGCTTACTGACGCCAGCGATGTACAAAAGCTTACCTTTCGAAATTCTCAATTGCCGATGGCGAAAAGACTGACCCTAGGAACACTCGCTACTTGCCTAAAAGACTGCGTCCATGTTTTCAACGTAAGATACGTGACATTTATCAGCCTTTATTTACAGTAGCTCTCATGATTTTGGCGTTGCCCTATGCCTGTCATGCGATCCACGACTTAAGGACAATGAGCCCTGTTACTTGTAGCGCAACGATGAGGTAATCACATTCGGTTCGGAAGAGATTACTTACATGACACTGCATTGAGCAGGCTTTGCAATTTAGGTCTACGTGGCAATGTAACTTCATGTATGCTCCCGCTTATCAGAGCACTTATTGAGATATAGGTTGTAGTGGGCTGGACGTCACTGATCCGGGCGCCAGTTGAACCGCGATTAACTTGATATGACCAACGATTGGCACGGCGCGAAGTAGGCGGAAAATGCTGGACTCGAATTCACTCATGCCGCACGCGGTTTGCTGGGCAGCAGCGCCTCACCTGATCTGGACCATGGTGATCACGAACCTGATCACCTTCCTCAGCTACCTGACCATCTGCATCCTTCTGATCGTTCTTGCATCACGTACCGGTCTCGCTATCGCACGTGACTGGATCTATTTCGTTATCGGCTTTGCCCTCTTCATCCTGGCTTGCGGATCGACCCACCTGCTGGAAGTAGTGACGACCTGGATTCCAGTGTTCTGGTTAGACGCCTGGATGAACATTCTTACTGCAGGTTTGTCAGGCTATGTCGCGATCATGCTGATCGTTCGGATGCCGCGGATCGTTTTTGGCATAAATGACTATGCCCGACGGCTTGCCTCCAGCGAGTCCACCAATTACGAAATGCGCGAGAACCTGCTGGCGGCCAAGAAACTCGAGGAGTGGAGCCGCATGTCCGCCAGTGTCAGCCACGAAATACGGAATCCGCTGGAAGCCATTCAGAATCTGCAGTACCTGATCTACAGCTCGGCACAGGTTTCACCCGAAATTGCAGCGCTCGCACGCTCCACGGTTGAGGAAGCCACCCGCGTTCTTACCATCGCAGATTCCACGCTCTCCTTCATTCGCCAAGGCAGAAGACCGGAAAAGGTTGATCTGCGCGCCGCCATGGATTCAGTCCGGTTCATTCTCAATCCACTCATCGAATCCCGACAGCTTCTCTTCCACGTGGAGGCTGATGGGAATTGCACGGTGGACGCCTTTGCCGGGGAAGTTCGCCAGGTTTTGCTTAATCTTGTACGGAATGCCTGCGAAGCTGTGACATCCCCTGGGGCCAAGGTCGAGGTGAAGCTCACGGGCCGCAGTGAAGGAGTCGAGATTGTTGTAGCCGACCAGGGAAGCGGCATCGCGCCGGATGTTCTGGACACCCTGTTCCATTTTGGCGCGACCACCAAAGGTGAAGCCGGGAATGGCATGGGCCTGTGGAGCGTGAAACATATCATGGATCGCCACTCTGGAAGCATCTCAGTACATTCCATCGTGAACCAGGGCACGAGGTTCAGCCTGTACTGGCCCCACGCCTTTGCTACCTAGCTCAAGCCTCAGTTCAGACGGTCGGCACGCGCACTGCTGCGAAAGCGTGCATCAAGCCTCTGTCTGCCACTGAATCCCGCTTCCATGGTGTGCCAGTATTCAATCTTCGGTTCGCCCCGCTTCCAGCAAAGCAGTACGACCTCTCCATCCAGGTTGCACGGGAAATCCAGCAGGCCTGAGTCGAGGTCCTTGACCTGGACGCCAATCGACGCGAATTCTTCCATGGTCTTGACGGCCGCCTCGCGATTCCTCAGCAGTGCCGCTGCGTCCCGGTAGGCTGCTACGACATCCACTGCCATGCCGCCGGAATGGAAGATGCGAACCTTCAACGCAGCCATCTTTTCTTCCAGCCGCGCCGCTTCGTCGCGCGTCTGCAAAGCGCGATCAAGCAGTGCATCGAGGATTGGCAACAGACCCTGCGCTTCGTCCAGGGAAAACGTCTTCATCTTCATCAGCAAGTCCCCTTTGGCATAAGCAGCGAGACGCTGATCATGCCTTTACTTCAAGCATTCGGTCGAGAGCAACCCGCGCCCAGTACTTCACATCCACGCGCACTTTGATTTGATTCACGACTCGGCCCTCTTCAAGGTTTTCGAGCGCCCAGGCCAGATGCTGGGGCGAAATCCGGTACATCGTCGTGCAGAGGCAGCCGGTGTCATCCAGGGTGATGATCTTTTTCCCTAGAGGCGCAAACCTGTGTGCCAGCCGGTTCACCAGGTGTATCTCTGTACCGATGGCGAACATGCTGCCCTCCGGCGCATCTTCGACCAGTTTGATCAGTCGCTCGGTCGATCCCAGTGCATCGGCTTTCTGGCAGACTTCCCAGCGGCATTCCGGATGCACGATGACCTGGATACCCGGATACCTGGCTCGCACCTGGTCCACGTGGCTGGGCAGAAAGCGCTGATGGACAGAACAGTGGCCCTTCCAAAGGATGACCTTCGCAGCCCGCAGGCGATCAGGAGCGATGCCGCCGCCAATCTGAAAGGGATCCCATACCACCATCTCCGACAGCGGGATGCCCATGGCAAAGGCGGTATTTCGTCCCAGGTGCTGATCGGGCAGAAACAGGATCTTCTCGCGGCGCGCAAAGGCCCATTCGAACGCAGACCGCGCATTGGAGGACGTACACACCAGTCCGCCCAGCTCGCCGCAGAATGCCTTGATTGCGGCAGTGGAGTTCATATAGGTAAGCGGCAGCACCTGGTCTTCGCGCAAGCCGGCGCGCTGCAAGCCCTCCCAGCAGGCTTCCACCTGTCCGATCTCTGCCATGTCCGCCATGGAGCAGCCGGCATTCAGGTCAGGCAGGATCACCTGCTGCAGACTGCGCCCGTTCGCATCCGTGCGGCCCAGCACATCGGCGCTTTCAGCCATAAAGTGGACGCCGCAGAAAAGAATGTATTTGGCCTCAGTCTCAGCCGCAATCTTTGAAAGCTTGTAGGAGTCGCCAGTGAAGTCGGCGAAGCGGATGACTTCGTCACGCTGGTAATGATGACCAAGGATGACGGCGTCGGCGCCAAGCCGCTCGCGGGACGCAGCGATACGGGCGTCCATCGTGTGGTCAGGCAGTGTCAGGTAATTTTCCAGCGAGCAACTGTCAGCCGTTTCACGCAGCTCCGCCGCCGTTTCGTCGAGAACACGCAAGTCCGCTACCGGTTCTACTAAAAGTGTTGCCATGGTCTTCCGCCTTCAGTTCAGCCTGTCGCTGAACGGGGATGTTGAAAGCTCTTGCTGCATTGCAGCGGATTCACTGTGACCCTGGCAGGCCGCCCAATCCGCGGGGATGTTGCAATGCTGTCTTGTAGATGCCGGAGAAGCAGTCCAGGGTTCAGAAGCGCTTCAAGGCAACATCAGTATTTTATTACATCCATGTAAGGCGGCTACAACGTTACTTAGGAAAGACTTAAGCGTCGATCAACGGTCGATTGGTGCATCCATCACACAATGGAAGCAGCGAACCAACGACTTTTGGTGAGGAAGGCTGCGCGTGGGTATCATAGGTGAGCAATGCAAGCTGAAGTCATATCGACCATCGTCGCGCTGACGCATCCTTCCGTCCATGCTCTGGCTGATCCTCCAGTCCTGCAGGCATCCCTGGGCATTCCGGACACTTTTTTCATTTTTGTCGTCGCGCTGGTTGTCTTCGGCCCGAAACGGCTGCCCGAGATCGGCAAGCAGATCGGCAAACTCGTATTTGAGTTCCGGCGTGCCAGCAACGACTTCAAACTGCAGATCGAAGAAGAACTCCGCCTCTCTGACCAGCAAGAGAAGCAGAAGCAACTCCAGCAACAAGCTGCCATCCAGGTGCAATCCGGCCCGGTGGCGCTTTCGGCGGATACAAGTGTCAGCGCCGAGTCGTCGCTACCCTCATCTTCCGAAGGAAGCCTAGTCATCCAGCCGCCCTCTTCCGGTGATCCGATAGAAGCTCAACGGCCGAACCGTGTGACTTCGGCTCCGGTAGCCAACAGCAGCGATCCGGTGGAAGATGCACCTTTTTCCATGCCCGTCGTAGAGGCAGGTGAGGCCCCTGAGATCGAGAGCAACGCAGCAGGCAGATCCGAAAGCGTGGCAGTGCACGATGGATTAAGACATGGATGACATCGTTGACCGTGCCCGTGTCGCCGTAACGGAACGCGTAGAGTTGCCTGGAATGAGCCTCATCGAACATCTTGAGGAACTTCGCCGGCGCATCGTTCGATCTGCTATCTACCTCATCGCCGGCTTCTTCATCGCCTACTATTTTCGCGAGAAGATCTACGGACTCATGGAAGCGCCGATGGTCAAGGCGCTGAACAAACATCACCTGGATCCGCACCTCGTCTATCTCAATCCAGTCGACGGCTTCAACATGTATATCAAGCTGTCATTGATCGGGGGCGCCATCATCGCGTCGCCCTTCATCCTCTACCAGGTCTGGATGTTCATCTCCCCTGGCCTGTATCAGAAGGAAAAGCGCTACGTCGTTCCCTTCATGTCGGCAACCGTTGGCCTCTTTCTTGCCGGGGCCTTTTTCGGCTACCGATTTGTCTTCACGGGTGCGCTCGACTTTCTTCTCGGCTACAGTGCGCAGTTCCGCCCCATGGTCACTATCAGCGAGTACACCGACCTGTTCATGACTGTCATCCTGGGTCTTGGCATCAGCTTCGAATTGCCGATTCTCATCATGTTCCTGGCCCTGTTCGGCATTGTCAGCGCGAAATTTCTGTGGAAGAACTTCCGCTACGCCGTTCTCATCATCTTCATCATCGCCGCCATCATCACGCCGACTCCCGACATTCCGACCATGTGCGTTTTCGCTACCCCTATGCTCCTGCTGTATCTGATCGGGATAGGAGTCGCCTTCATGGTCCATCCGACGCGCCGCAACCGCCTAAAAGAGGCGAAATGAAGCTTGGGACTGCTGCCTTCATGCTGTTGCTTACCCTGAGCGCTGGCTCTACAGGCTGCCTTCAGGCGGAGGCACCTGTCATGGGCTACAAAGTGGTCGCGAAGCTGCCGCACTCCACCGAGAACTACACAGAAGGCTTCTTCTATCTGGATGGCCACTTCTACGAAGGCACAGGTCTTGAAGGCCGTTCTGAACTCCTGGTTGAAGATCCTGCAACCGGCAAGGTCATCCAGCGAAGGCCGCTCGATCCGAGCTACTTTGGAGAAGGCATCATTGACTGGGGCTCCAATATCTACGAGTGGACATGGAAATCACACGTCTGCTTCGTCTATGACCGCTTCAGTCTGCGCCCTCTCAAGCAGTTCAGCTATACCGGTGAAGGCTGGGGAATGACGCGCACTGCAAAAGAAATCATCACCAGTGACGGGAGCGCTATTCTACGTTTTCGCGATCCGGACACCTTCCAGGTCACGCGTCAGATTACGGTGAAGGACGGGAAAGAGCCGATCAGTCAATTAAACGAACTGGAGTTTATCAAGGGTGAGATCTATGCCAACATCTGGCATGAAGACCGTATTGCACGCATCTCTCCCCAGGATGGTCACGTCATCGGCTGGATCGACCTGAGCGGCATCATCCCCTCCGACGAGATGGTGAATGCAGAGTCCGTGTTGAACGGCATCGCCTACGACAATCAACATGATCGCCTGTTTGTGACCGGTAAGCAGTGGCCCGCCGTCTTCGAGATCAAGCTCGTTCCTCGCCGCGGTAACAAGTCGATACAGTAGTGACACTGGACGCAGGAGCGTTCGCATGATCGCCGGCGCACCGCTCTCCTTCTGGCTCTACTTCCACAGCGCGGTCCTTACTGTTCTGCTCGTCGATTTTTTCTGGCTGCAGCGGAAAAGCACGGAACCAGCGCAATCCACCTACATTGCCTGGACTCTCGCGCTCACCATTCTGTCGCTCGGCTTCGGCGGGGTTCTTTACCTGGATCGAGGATCGACGGCAGCCCTTGAGTTTATTTCCGGGTATGCGATCGAGCTTTCTCTGAGCGTGGACAACCTGTTTGTTTTTCTGCTCCTGTTCAGCAGCTTTGAGCTCAGCAGCGTCGATCAAAGGCGCGCGCTTACCTGGGGTGTTGCCGGCGCCATCGTCATGCGTGGCCTTTTCATCCTGGCCGGCGTGGCACTGCTCCAACGCTTCCAGGCTGTAGAGTATGTCTTTGGCGCCATCCTGATCTATGCTGCCACACGGCTGATCTTCCAAAAAGAACAGCGCCACAAACAACCTGCGTGGATCCGCCTGCTGACAAGAGGCAAGAAGTCCGGCTCTTCCATTTTTCTTATGGCAGTGCTGGCAATCGAGGCCACAGACCTTGTCTTCGCTCTTGACTCTGTGCCTGCTGTCATCGCAGTCAGTAAGCAGACTTACATCATCTACACTTCGAACATCTGCGCAATCCTGGGCCTAAGATCGCTCTACTTCGTGCTGGCCGGCATGCTTCACAAGCTGCGCCTGCTGCACTATGGCCTGGGCATCATCCTGGCCTTTGTGGGCGCGAAGATGTTGGTCGGGCACTGGATCACGATCTCAACGATTGTGTCTCTAGGTGTCATCCTGGGAACAGTCGCGATCTTTACCATCGCTTCCCTGCTGACGACCGAACCTGCTTCTGCCAGCGACGCATAACTCAGCCTGCGATAGATAACTCGCTGACAGAATCTTCATACCGTATCTGATGTCCCTCCGCATCGGAAGTCAGGATGGAATGCTTGTGTCCATATCGCTCATCATTCCGGCTGGGAAAATCACTGCGAAAGTGCGCGCCACGACTCTCTTTGCGGGTTGAAGCACTCAGCACGATCGCTGCAGCTATGCGCGACAGTGACAGCACTTCATGAGTTCTCCTGTTCCAATTGTGCCTGTTCTTCGCTGCGAGGATCGCGGAATCCATGCTGACAAACGAGGACAGCAGGTTCTGGTCACGAAGCAGCCCTGCATGCTTCCACATCGCGGTTTGCAGCTTCACCAACTCCGATTCTGCTTCAGGATTTTTCTCGGGTCTGCACTGAAGCGACTCGGTGTGCCTACGCAGAATTGAACGCTCTTCCCGCATTGCTTTGGCTGCCCGCGCACCAAACACCAGCCCTTCAAGAAGCGAGTTGCTCGCGAGCCGGTTGGCTCCATGGACGCCTGTGCAGGCAACTTCGCCCGCAGCATACAAGCCCGGTATAGACGTGTATGTATTCACGTCTGTCCGCACTCCTCCCATCAGGTAGTGTGCGGCCGGCCTGACTGGAACCAGGTCTCGGTTCAACTGCAGTCCGCAAGTCGCAAGGAACTTCGATATGCCTGGAAATCGTAGTTGCAGATCAAGCCCTGGATGTTCCCGCTCCACATGACGCATGTCGAGATACACCTTCCGCACCACTCCCTCGCCGCGTGACTCCGCAAGCGTGTCTGGGAAACCTTCACGAGTGATGGCCCGCGCCACTACATCCCGCGGCGCAAGCTCCAGCGAGGGATGGTACCGCTCCATGAATCGCTCGCCTTTATCGTTCAGAAGGTATGCGCCCTCACCGCGCAGCGCCTCGGACATCAGAAAGCGCGGCACTCCCGGCAGACTCAGCGCGGTCGGATGAAACTGGTAGAACTCCATGTCGGCCAGCTCGGCACCAGCCGCCATGGCGACCGAGATGCCGTCGCCGGTCGCCACCGGCGGGTTCGTCGTGTCGCTGTAAACCTGCCCCGCTCCGCCGCTCGCCAACAACACAGCCCGCGCATAGACCGTATGTTCAACATCTTCAGGACCCAGCAGCTTTGCGCCAACACAGCGACCGTCTTCGATGACCAGGCCGGTGACCATCGTCCACTCGGCTAACTGTATGTTTTTCGTACCTCTTGCCGTTGCCAGCAGGGCGCGGCTGATCTCTCGACCTGTAGCGTCGCCATTGGCGTGCAGGATGCGATTGCGGCTGTGCGCTGCTTCGCGCGTCAACATCAACTCACCAGTGTGCTGGCCACTTGTATAGCGGTCGAAGTGCGTACCCCATGCCAGCAATTCTTCTACCCGCTCCGGCCCTTCACGCACCAAGACTTCCGCAGCTGCCGCGTCCACCAGTCCATCACCTGCAGCGATGGTGTCTTCAAGATGCAGCGTTACATCTTCCTGTCCGCTCATTGCGACTGCGATACCGCCCTGCGCATACTGGGTATTCGACTCACCAAGCTGCTCCTTGGTCACGACCAGCACGCGCCCGCTCTGCGCGAGTTCTATGGCTGCACGCAGTCCAGCGATTCCCGCGCCTACCACAATGTAGTCAGCTTCCCAGCTCGTCACCATTATTCGAGGCTAACATCCTGAAACGATGCGTACCCAGATCAAATAAGGCTGGTTTGCAGGCGCTCCAAATGCCTGCGATACGATGGAAGCGTGCGAAACATTCCAGTACGGGCAGCTTCCGCTGACTACAGTGTCTGCCTCGGGTCCGGCCTTTTTGCCTCGCTTGAATCGCGCCTGAAAAAGCTTTTCGGCAGTAACTCCAGAAAGTATTTCGTTATCACGACGCCTGAAGTCTGGGCACTCTGGTCCGGCCCGTTTCTCGCAACATTTCTCGACGAGCCACCCGCCGTCCTGTTCCTTGCTTCCGGCGAGAAGTTCAAGCGATTAGCAGCGATAGAACAGCTTGCCGCTGAGCTTAGCGCATCGGGTGCTGACCGCTCCTCGATTCTGCTGGCACTCGGCGGTGGCGTTATCGGGGATGTGACCGGCTTTCTCGCAGCCATTTACATGCGCGGCATTGATTACGTACAGATGCCAACTACTCTGCTCGCGCAAGTCGATTCCTCTGTAGGTGGCAAGACTGGTGTCAACCTGAAGACCGGCAAAAATCTTGTCGGTTCGTTCCATCACCCCAGGCTCGTTCTCGCGGAAATGCAGACGCTCAACACTCTCCCTGCCGATGAGTTTCGCGCCGGCTTGTTTGAAATCATCAAGGCTGGGTTCATTCGGGACCGTTCACTGCTGAAGCTCATGCAGACCGAATGCGAAAGCATTCTTGCTCGAGAGGCAGCAGTCCTCGAGCGCATTATCGGCGCATCCATCCGGATGAAGGCTGCAGTTGTAGGCGAAGATGAACATGAGACCGGAGTCCGCATGATCCTGAACTTCGGCCACACCATCGGTCATGCGATAGAAGCAGTCGCCGGGTACGGCAACCTACTGCATGGAGAAGCTGTCGGCTATGGCATGCTGGCCGCTCTGGAGGTCAGCCGTTTGCGCGGTCTGCCGCAAAAGGATTTCGACGCAGCAGTCGCGCTGGTTCTCGCATACGGGCTCCCTCCGTTAAAGAAGATGTCTCCTCGATCACTCCTTAATGCTGCAGCCGGAGATAAGAAGAACTCTGCCGGGCAGCGTCGATTCGTCCTGCTCAAGAAATTTGGCACTGCTTACGTTGCCAAGGATGTGCGCGATGAAGAAATCATCGCTGGCATTCACTTCATGTCTGAGTTGGTGCGGCAATGACCACGTCCAGCAGGCTTGCCGCCGACGGAGCAAAGCCCGACGGTACCGAAACAGAGCAGGCCGCCGCCCTAGCCGTGCGATCCATGTTCGAAGCCATAGCTCCGCGCTATGACCTGCTCAATCACGTGCTCTCCTTGAATGTTGACAGGTTCTGGTGGTGGCGAACTGCGCGGACCTTTCGCGCTGTGCTTGCCCGGCCTGAAGCGAGCATCCTTGACATCTGCTGCGGCACAGGCGACATGACGATGGCCATGCTTCGTCGGCGCCCTCCTCTCGCCACTCCCATGATTGCTGCCGACTTCGCGCATCAAATGCTGGTCCGAGGAGCCCGCAAATTCACACCAAAAGGCGCCGTTGCGATCGAAGCAGACGCTTTGCATCTACCCCTTGCCGATGGGAGACTTGACCTGCTCACGACCGCCTTCGGCTTCCGCAACCTGGCGAATTACTCCGCCGGACTGCGCGAGTTTCATCGGGTTCTTGCACCCGGCGGGCAAGTCGGGATCCTTGACTTCAGTGAACCCGGCGGTCTGCTCGGCAAACTCTACGCGTTCTATTTCCGTCGCATCCTGCCTGCTATCGGCAAACTGCTTTCCGGCACCAGCGGCCCCTACGCCTATCTTCCGTCCTCAGTCCAGCGCTTCCCAGCACCACAGGTGATGGCGCAGCTTATGCGCGATGCAGGATTCTCGAACGTAAGCTGGACACCTTATACTTTTGGAGTAGCCGGCCTCTTCCGCGGCTCGAAGCTCTAGGCTTTTATAGCCGGCGCTTATACCCTCGACTCATGCAAGGTCCGATGCAAGCATCCATGCAGACCCATACGCACCTGACGCAAGCAGAGATGAGGAAAGAGAAGCGGTCCGTCGCTCTCGTGTCCGTCATTGCTGCCTGTCTCATGACGGCTCTCAAGTTTGCAGCCGGTCTGCTCACCGGCAGTCTGGGCATGCTGTCTGAATCGGCGCACTCTGCCCTCGATCTGCTCGGCTCGCTACTCACCTTTATCTCTGTTCACATCTCGGACCTGCCTGCCGATGAAGGCCACACCTATGGACACGGCAAAGTTGAAAACCTTTCTGCCTTTGCCGAGACCTTTCTCATGGCGGCATCCTGCATCTGGATTGTCACCGAAGCGATTCTGCGGATCGCTCATCCCGTAGCGCTCAAATTTTCCATCTGGCCATTTGCTGTTCTGATTCTTTCTATCGCTGTGGATTTTGGACGTTCGCGAAAACTTGCAGCGGTCGCCGCCAAGGCAGAGAGCCAGGCACTGGAAGCCGATGCACTGCACTTCCGTTCGGATATCTGGTCCAGCTTCGCCGTTCTACTTGGTCTTGCCGGAACCTACCTTGGCGTTTACTTCCACCTGCCCTTGCTTCGTTATGCCGATCCGGTGGCTGCCGTCTTCGTCTCGGCCATCATCTTCAAAGTGAGCTGGAAATTGGCGAGCCAGACGGCTGAAGTCCTGCTGGATGCAGCGCCCGCAGGCATGCGACGGCACATCGTCGAAGCTGTTCGGACCATCCCGGGCGTTCTCAACGTAGAACAGGTACGCGTTCGCCGAAGCGGCGCCTCCTACTTTGCCGACATCACGATCGGCTTGTCCCGCTCGCTTACCTTCCAGCGTACCGAGCCGCTGGTCGAGCAGGTCACCAAGGTTGTACAGTCGCAGCTTCCCGGCAGCGACGTTGTCGTCCGCACAGTACCGCGCGCCGGCTTTGCAGAAAGCATCTTTGATCGTATCCGTGCCGTCGCTTCGAGGAACAATGTGCTCCTTCACGATGTCAGCGTGCAATCGTTTGATGAAGGTCTGCATGTCGAGCAACATATCGAAGTACCTGAAACGCTCTCACTTAAAGATGCTCACAGCTTTGTCTGCGCGATTGAAGGGCAGATACGCAAAGATGTACCTGAGATTGCATCTGTCCTCACGCACATCGAAAGCGAACCTGCCACGATTGAACATCCATCAAGTCTGCAGCAGGATCGCCGCATGGAACAACAGCTTCGGTTGGCAGCGGCGGAACTTCCCTCCGTTATCGATATCCACGATGTTTCTATAAGTCGCCTTGGAGATCATCTACAAATCTCCTGCCATTGCACGCTGCCTGACGACCTGCCGATGCACGAAGTGCACACCCTCATCACATCGCTTGAAGATCGCTTCAAGCTCGCGTGTCCCGAGGTCTACCGCGTGCTCATCCATCCCGAGCCAGCCACCGACAACAGCCACGAACACAGAATGATGGAGACCCAGGCAATATGATCGCGAGCGCAAGCTGGACCAAGGAACAGCAATTCGAAGCAAAGTCAGATTCCGGCCATACCATCACCTTCGATGTTGCGAGGGAAGCCGGACCCACACCGATGGAAGCCGTACTGATGTCGCTTTGCGGCTGCACTGCTGTCGACGTCGCCATCATTCTGAACAAGAAGCGTGAGTCTTTCACTGGCATTCATGTACGAGCCACAGCAGACAAGGCATCTGAGTCTCCAAACGTGTTCACTCATATCCGGCTCGTTTACAAAGTCACCGGACCTGTGAACGTTAAAGCTGTTGAAGACGCAGTGCATCTCTCCAAGACGAAGTACTGCTCCGTCTCTGCCATGCTTGAAAAGACAGCGACCATTGACTTCGTTATCGAGTTGGACGAAGCGGCGTCAAGCACTCGAGAGTACGGCGCTTGATCCTGCGTTTCTTCCAGTTCGTGCTATGCACACTGGTGCTCTTCCTGATTGCACTCGTGTCGACTGTCACTACCATGCATTTCGCAATCCACGGTGCCGAAGTTACAGTTCCGGACTTTCACGGAATGGATGTCGCAGCAGCCACTCGCAAAGCCGTTGGCATGAACCTGGACCTCTCCGTGGATGAGCACTTCTACAGTGCCACTACGCCTGCAGGCCATGTTCTGACACAATCACCCGCGGCAGGCTCAAAGGTTCGCAGTGACTGGAACGTGCGCGTGACTGATAGCCTTGGTCCTCAGCGCGTTGCCATTCCAAAGGTGACTGGCGAGCCTGAGCGCGTCGCCACACTGGAAGTGCGTCGGCTCGGTCTTGATCTGGGAACCATCGCACGTATGCCTTACACCACAGCATCGCGAGACCAGGTCATCGCACAGACACCTCAGCCGGGAGCCGCCAACGTTGATCGACCCAACGTCAGTCTCCTGCTGGGAACTACGCCTTCGTCCATCGCACCTGCCATGGTCATGCCGAACCTGCTTCACCGCAGCTACTCGGCAGCAGCAGCAATGATCAATGCTTCCCATATGAAGATGGCGCCGCCGGTTTATGAAACAGCCGTGATCCCGCCAGTTGCAGCAATCAGCAGTGAAGGCGTTCCGCAATCTCCCAGGCCGCCGCTGCCGCCCGGCATGATTGTTGCGCAAAGGCCGGATGCCGGTATGCGCATTGACAACTCAACCACCATTGAACTCACTGTTTCTCAGTAAGCCGACAAGCGTAATCTACTTCGTTATCAGAGCGGCGAAAAAGCCGTCGCACGGCGACACGCCCGGGACCGTACGCAGGTAGGCACCTTGAACAGCATGCTCCTCTAGATGCCGCAAGCCTTCCGCGTGCAGCGCGCCAGTACCATGCATCTCCTGCAGCCTTGCGGCGATCGGGATGAGTTTTAATCCAGGCACTCGCTGGATCATCTGATCAATCACGGATTCATTCTCTTCCGGTTCCAGCGAGCATGTGGAATACAGGAGCCGACCGCCTGGCGCCAAGTGTTTCAATGCAGCTTCAAGAATGGCAAGTTGGCGCTGCTGCTGCCTTTCCAGATCCGCCGGCTGCAGCCGCAACTTGATCTCAGGATTGCGCGCGAGCGTTCCGGTCCCGCTGCAAGGTACATCGCAAAGAACAAGATCATAGCGCTCATCGACTGGTGCAGCTATACAATCCACCATCTCGCATCGAATGTGCGCCAGTCTTTCCGATGCACGAAAGGTCTCGCGCATGCGTGCAACTCGCGTCGCGCTGATGTCCCATGCTGTCAGCCTGGCTTCTGGAAAACGCCCTGCTAATATTGCCGTCTTCCCTCCGGGAGCCGCACAACAATCCAGGATAGATGCCGGCGCAAGTGACGAGCCTCCAAGCAGCTCTGCCACCAGCTGGGAGCCTTCATCCTGCCAGCGCATCATGCCTGCGGAAGACAGCTTTCGATCCCCTTGGCGGCCGGCTTCTAGGCGCATTGCAGCTTTCAGAAAAGCACCGGGCAGCCAGTCAGGAAATTCTTCTTCGCTGCCGTGCGCGGCCTGCCTGCGAAGCGTTATGGCAGGTTGGTGCTGGTCATAGCTGCAGACTGCCTTCAGTGCGTTCTCTCCGAGCGAAAGCATCCACCGCTCCCGCATCCAAACGGGATGTGCTGCTACTGGATCCAGTTTCCGCGGGCTAGTTGAGATCTTCCGCAGCACTGCATTCACCATGCCGCCCGCAGATGTATGGCCTGATCTCTTCGTCACTTCGACGCTGTCGGAGATCGCGGCATGCGCCGGTATGCGATCCATCAGTAGTAGCTGGAATGCTCCCATCCGTAACGCGATACGCACTGGCTCATCCAGCTTGCTCTTATGCGTCAGCAGCGGGGCTATGGCCGCATCCAGGGATAATTGCCATCGAAGTACGCCCATGACAAGCGCCGTACACAGATGGCGATCCTGAAGCGATAGCAGCTCCATTGTCGGCCCTTGCAGCAGGTCATCGCTATGCGTGTTGGCTGAAGAAGCAAGCTCGCGCAGTAGAGCAAATGCAGTAATGCGCGCGGGACTCACCTTCGGCCTGGCGACCTTCGGCTTCGACGTTGGCTCAGCCATCAGCTGAGCCGATCGCCGGAGTGAAGGACATTGCCACGCAGAAACTCGGCTACCGGCAACCGCTTCTTGCCTTCCATCTGCACTTCCAGCAATTCAATCCAGCCGCCGTTTGCGCATCCCACGAGACAACGTCCGTCCTGCAGCAGCAACTCTCCAGGCATTCCTTTAGCAGCGACTACACCCGGCCTGAGTGATACCAGGGACAATTTCTTTTCTCCTAAAAATGCGTACGCACCCGGCCACGGCTGAAATCCCCGCCAACGGTCGTAGATCTGGGCAGGCGACATCAGGAAATTTACGCGCGCATCTTCCCGCTTCAGGATCGGCGCATAGGAAGCCTGCGCATCGTCTTGTTTCAACAGAGGTACGCTGCCCTGTTCAAGACCCGCCAGCGTCTCTACCATGAGTGCCGCACCAACCTCGGCCAGCTGCACATACATGTCTTCAGCCGTCGCATCCGGCGGCACGGGGATTGATCGCTGCAGCAGGACATCTCCGGTGTCCAACCCCTCATCAATGCGCATCGTGGTGACACCCGTGATAGTCTCACCATTCGCAATTGCCCACTGAATCGGCGCAGCTCCGCGGTATTTGGGCAGGAGGGACCCATGCAGGTTCAGGTTGCCGAAACGCGGCAGCGACAGCATCCAGTCCGGGATAATGCGGCCATACGCAACGATCAGGATCGCATCCGGTTGGATCGATACCAGCAATTTACGAAAGTCGACATTGTTCTTGATTTTTTCCGGCTGCACAACCGGAAGACTTGCATCGAGCGCTGCTGCTTTGACCGCCGGAGGCAGCACCTGGGCCTTCCTTCCTACGGGTCGATCCGGTTGAGTGGTAACCAGCGCTACTTCATGCCCTGCGGCTACAACAGCCTTCAGCGTGGGAACGGCAAACGCAGGAGTTCCGCAAAACACCAGCTTCAATGCCTGCACGCTTTCTGGTACTGAACCATCCGGGCCATCGCGCTTACCACTCCCCAGCCTTGATCAGCTTACGAATCTTCCGCAGCAACAGATCACGCTTCAGACCGCTGATGCGAAAAAGAAAAAGAATGCCATCCAGATGGTCAATTTCATGTTGGAAGCAGCGTGACAGCAACTCCTCGGCTTCCATCTCGAACCAGTTTCCTTTTACGTCCTGGGCTTTGACTTTCACCTTCGCAGCCCTGCTTACCTTCTCGCGAATCTCCGGCAGACTGAGGCAGCCTTCTTCGGAAAATTGCTTGCCTTCACGGTGAATAATTTCGGGATTGATGACCACCAGCTTCTCTTCCGGATTCGCCTTATTGCTGAGGTCGATCACCGTTATTCGCTTGTTCACGCCGATCTGCGGTGCGGCCAAACCGATGCCATGCGCGTCATACATCGACTCGAACATGTCGTCCACCAGCCGGGCAAGCTCTTTGTCAAACACAGTCACAGGCTCACTCACCTGCTGCAGGATAGGATCAGGGAATTTAACGATCGGGCGGATCATGCTTGCTCTTGTTCTCTCAAAATAACGATTCGGCGCTCCGAATCTCACCTCGATACAGCAGCTCAAAAACGGCGAATCTGTTCCAGGTATCCGTGATAGTTACGTTTCAGTTCGACAGCCGAGTCACCGCCAAATTTCTCCAGCGCCAGCCGGGCAATTACAAAGGCAACCATTGCCTCGGCAGCCACTCCTGCTGCCGGCACCACGCATACATCCGAGCGTTCATACGCCGCCTTGGTCGCTTCCCGGGTCTCGTAGGTTACGGATTCGAGCGGACGGCGCAGTGTCGAAATCGGCTTCAGGTAGCCGCGCACCACGATGTCCTCGCCATTCGAAATCCCGCCTTCGATCCCACCGGCATTGTTACGCTCGCGCTTAAATCGTGTATGCCCCTCGCCATTGGATGCCTGCTCGGCATATCCAATCGCATCGTGCACTTCTGATCCAAAAGACTGCGCTGCGGTCACCCCTCGCCCCAACTCGACTGCCTTCACTGCCTGCAGCGACATCACCGCCCAGGCCAGCAATCCGTCCAGCCGCTCATCCCAGTTGGCGTAGGTGCCCAGGCCGGGCGGAACGCCATGCACCACTACTTCAAAGATGCCGCCGATCGAATCTCCTGTACGAAGCGCACGATCCACCTCGGCCTTCATGCGCTCTTCAGTCTCAGCATCAGCACAGCCCAGTACGACTTCTTCGCGTTCGCGCACGGCGGATATTTCTTCCCAGCTCACATCGCGCTCCAGTTGCACTCCACCGACCCGAATCACGTGGCTGGTCACATCCACGCCGAGTGCGAGCAACAGCGCTTTCGCCAGCGCACCCGCTGCCACACGTGCAGTGGACTCACGCGCAGAGGCGCGCTCCAGCACATAGCGAGCATCCTTGAAGTCATACTTCAGCGAACCCGCAAGATCTGCGTGGCCCGGTCGCGGCGACGCCACAGCCTTATGCTTCGATAGATCACCGACACCCACAGGCAGAATGTCTTCCCAGTTTTTCCAATCGCGATTCTTGATCTCGATTGCTACCGGCGCTCCAATTGTTTTGCCGTGCCGGATGCCCGACAGGATGTGGGCCGTATCCTGCTCGATCCGCATGCGGCCACCGCGGCCGAAGCCCTGCTGGCGTCGCCACAACTCGCGATCGATAAACGACTGTTCTATTTCGAGACCTGCGGGTAGCCCTTGCAGCAGCGCAATTAGGCTTTCCCCGTGTGACTCGCCTGCGGTAGAAAGACGTAGCATCTCAGTCCTGACGTAATTGCTTATTGTAGCTTAGCCAGGGACGACGATCAGGCCGTCAGCCATGCATACTGCTCAGCTGTGAGCGGCACGACGGAGAGCCGAAACTGGCGGAACAGCAGCGACCCTTCGAACAGCTTTTCCTGCTTGATCTCAGCCAGCGTCTTCGGGTGCTTGAGAGCTCTCCCAGCCGCAATCGTGACGCGCGGGTTCTTAGGATCGCTCGCGTCGACTTTCACTACCTTCGCGGTTCCCATCACTTCCTTGCCGGTCACGGAGTGGTAAATCACCAGCTTCTCACCCGGCTTCATCGCCGCAAGCGAGTTCAGGGCCTGCGCATTCTTAATGCCGTCCCAAACGGTCTCTTTGTCGCGCACCAGGTCCTCAAAGGAATACGCACTTGGCTCGGACTTCAAAAGAAAAGGCATGTCATTCCTCGATCGGCGTCAATTCTTCAGATTCATCGTGGGAAAGTACGGTTGAGCTTTCTTCTTTTGCCTCACTGGTCTTCAAATAGTCGCGGGTACTCAACAGCGGCCGTTCCAGCGAGCGCACCCAGTCCGTCATCTCCGATGCGTTGCGGCCCGCAGCGGCAGCATCCATAAAGACTCTGTCCATCGTCTGCATCTTTGCATCGATATCGTCGATATAGCTGAGCAACACGGCTTCACGAATCATCGGCAGCTTCGGCGAACCGAATTCGTATTTACCGTGATGACTCAAAATCAAATGCTGAACCAGGATGCGCAATGGTTCCGGAAATCCTGGAATCTCGGCCACCTTGCGTTCTACCAGGCCTACGCCGATGGTGATATGCCCCAGCAGTGTGCCTTCCATCGTGTAGTCAAAGCTGGTGCCCCAGCTGAGCTCTGTCAGCTTTCCGATGTCATGAAAAATAGCGCCTGTCATCAGCAGGTCACGATGTACTTCCGGATAATGCGCAGCCATAGCGCGGCACAGACCCAGGATGGAGACTACGTGCTCCAGCAGGCCACCGACGAATGCGTGGTGCATACTCCGCGCCGCCGGAGCTTCGCGCAGTTTTACGGAATATTCAGGATCATCGAGAACGTTGCGAACCAGCTTCAGCAGAAATGGATCAGTAAACTCCGCGACAAAGCCGTTGAGTTCCGACCACAGTTCATCCACGTCGCGTTCGGTATGTGGCACAAAGTCAACGAGCGTGTACTCGTCCGGTTTTGCCTTACGGATTTTGTCTATCTTGAGCTGTAGCTTTTCTGCGAAGCGACAGACAAATGCCTGGACCTGCACGATGTCACCAGCCTCAAACTTAGGGGACGCCTCCTCGTAGTTCTCCCACATGCGCGCCTCAAGATGACCTGACTTGTCACCCAGGGTCAGTGCCAGGTAGGCGCCGCCCTCTTTCTTGCTGCGCAACTGCTTGGAAGCCACGGCAAAGTAGCTCTTGATCGATTCGTTCGTGTGGCGTGCCACATCCGCGACAAAGAAGTCCTTCATTCCTGGACCGCTCCTACTGGGGAGCCGGTGGAGGTGTAGCCGGGGTGGCCGGCGCCGTGCTCATGGGGGGCGTCTGCTCTGGCAGCGTTCCGGCCGGGCTAGGTTCGCCGGTACTATCCTTCGTTGCGCTGGGCGGTGGCGTCGTAGCGGTTCCCAGGGCCGGGGACGCCGTGGTCTCTCCCTGAGTCGAGTCGGAAGACTTTGTCTCTTCCGAGTATCGAGTCTTGTGATCGCTCTTTGGCTTCGGCTCCTTCTTCTTGGTTGCCGTATCTCCTGCCAAGCCTAGAGGCGCGGCCTGCTCCTGCTGCGCCGCCCGCTCTTCAGGAGTCGCCTCGCCAACCGCCTTGTTCTCCAGCTGATCCGGCGTAGCTGCCTTCTTTTGCTTTGGCTCGCGCGCCCTGTATGAGAAGCGAGTCTTGGGCGCTGCTGCGGCCGGTGCTGCCTCAAATCCGGGCTGCGTCACATTCGAACTTACGTTGCTCGCCACCTGGTTGCTGTCTGCTGGGGCTCCGTTAGCCGCACCCGCATCGGTTGACGTGACTGTTGTTGCAACCGTCGAAGATCCTGGGGTTGCGGCCAGCGTCTCCGTTGGAGCCTGACCGAAGCGAACCTTCTGCTTCCTGACCGGCTTGCTTGAAGTAGTATTAGCCGCTACCTTCGCGGGTGGCTGGGATGCGGCCGTTGCTGTAGTCCCTGGAGCACTCGTTGCTTCTCCCGTCGGTCCAGCCCCTCCCGCAGGAGCAGAAGCTGTTGCGGTTGCAGCCGTTCCCGTCGCAGCGGTTGTTGCGGCCGTTCCGGTGGCCGCATTCGGAGCTGCTACCCCCGGCTTGGCGGCAGAAGCATTCTCAGTCTGGCCCGACTTCGAACGGAAGCCATGCGGGGCCTGCCTGAATCGCGTGCGCTGCACCTTCGCCTTCTTCTTGGATCCAGGTGCCGAATAAGCGCTGTACTGCGGCTTAACGGAATTGGTCGATGCGCCGGAATCCTTGTAACCCGGGCGGATGTCGATGTAGGCCTGCTCCCGTAGGGTCGTCAGATAGCTGCGCAACGCAGGCTGCATTCGATCCATAAAGGCCGCTTCTTCTACCTGCGGCTGTATTGCCGAGTAATCCTGGTTGCTGCCGCCGGTATGCTGCACCACCTTCAGCACCAATAAACCCTGCTTGGTTCGGATCGGCGCCGTTGTCTCGCCTGATGACAATTTGAAGGTCGCATCCTCCAGCGGCTTCGCCAGCATTCCTCGCTTGAACTCGCCCAGGTCGCCACCTGTCTGCGCTGTCGGGCCACTGGAATTCTGCTTGGCGAGCTCTTCGAAGTTTCCGCCTGCCTTCAGCCTGGCTTCTACGTCCGCCGCCTTGGCCTGGGCCTTCTCAAGAGACGAAGGATCGTCCGCCGCAACCGGAATGAGGATTTCGCTCAGGTGAACGGATTCAGGCTGCTCAAACTCACTCTTGTGCTGCGCGTAGTAGTTGCCGATATCGGCCTTGGTCAGCTGGATTTTGCGACCGACTTGGTCGCGAATAACGGACTGGCTGATGATCTCATTGCGTATGTTCTGCTTGAAGTCCTCGTAGGACACGCCCTGCTGCTGCGCCGCCTTCTCCAGGTCTTCCATCGATTCGAGGTGGTTCTGCTTACGAATTTCATCCAGCCGCTTGATGAGCTCGGTCTCACCCGTGATATTCAGTTCCTTGGCCTTCGACAGCAACAGTTCCTTGTCGATCAGGTCTCTCAGCATGTCCCGCTTGTGCCCGGTCAGCTCGTCTGGACTCCAGCCCTGCTGACGCCCTTCCGCGTCCATCTGCTGTTCCGAGCGCTGATAGTCGGAACTGGTGATGATCTGCCCATTTACCTGTGCAATCCGCTCTTCCACGATCTTGCCATTGAAGGGCGAAGCCTGCGCATTTGGAGAGTAGGCTCCCTGGTTGGCTGCCGTCGTCGCCTTGGGGCTTTGCGCGTTTCCAGTGATAGTAGCGCAGGCAAGTGCAGTGATCACGGCACGAAAGGTAAAAATTTGAAGCTTTACAGATAAGGTCATGCGTCTCAACTTCTCTGAAAATCCGCCAGCGGGTTTCAGCCGCCGTCGGTTGGACGTTCGATGATAAAGACTGGAAAGCAGGACGCGATAGGACGGATCCGCTTACCACGTGTGAAGGTGCATCGATTTCTGTCTCATTCTAATCAATGCCATGGGCGATCTTCCAACTGGATTACTTTTCTTGGCGGCAAGCGTCTATCCAGGTATCAGGTCGACTGCGTCCGATCTGGTGGCAGCCACTAACGCTGCGGATCGGGTTGCGAGTTGATCGCAACAAGACAGAGCCTGTTACCAGAGCACTTTCGGGTCACTCACAATGCCTCAAATGGTCAGATTCACGCAGTGCCCGAATGCTATACTCCGGGTACGTTTCTCTTCTGCGGCATGTGAGCCGTGGTCTTGTTTTCCTCGCTATTTGCGATAGGGGTGCTCCCCGTTTTATGGCTTTCCGCACACGCCGCACACTGTTTACCGCAGCTGTTTTCCTGACGACCTGTGGACTTGCAGGAACATTCATCGCTCGCCAGGTTGGCGCTCAGGCGAATACCGACGAATCGACCCTGCGCAACGATCTAAAGTCATTCACCAACGTCTACCAGATCGTCGAGCAGAATTACGCCGAACCTCTAAATGGAGACAAGGCTGAAAAAGCCATCTACGACGGCGCCATTCCCGGCATGCTGCGCGTGCTTGATCCTCATTCCAACTTCTATGATCCAAAGGCCTTCGCCAAGATGCGCGAAGATCAGCACGGCAAGTACTACGGCGTCGGTATGCTCATTTCGCCGCAGAATAATAAGATTGTCGTAGTGAATCCCTTCGAAGGTACGCCATCGTTCAAGGCCGGGATTCGGCCGGGCGACACCATCGTTGCGATTGACGGCAAGTCTACTGAAAACATGACGTCGGAAGATGTCGCCAACCTGTTAAAAGGACCCAAAGGCACCCATGTCCAGGTGTCAATTGCTCGCTACGGAACTCCGAAGCCGCTTTCGTTCGACTTGGTGCGCGACGAAGTGAGCCATGGAAGCGTGGATCTTGCCTACATGATTCGACCGGGAATCGGCTATGTTCACATCACCCAGTTCCAGGAAACAACCGGCCGGGAACTCTCCGACGCGGTTGACAGCTTCGGCGACATGAAGGGTCTGATCCTTGATCTGCGAGGCAACCCGGGAGGTTTGCTCAGCGAAGCGGTTGCCGTTTGCGACAAATTTCTCCAAAAAGGACAGGTCATCGTTTCGCAGAAGGGCCGTGCCTACCCTGAGCAGGTTTATCACGCTCAACATGGCAATGGCGGCCGGATGTATCCCATCGTCGACCTGGTGAACCGCGGCACCGCTTCTGCGGCTGAAATCGTTTCGGGCGCCCTGCAGGATCACGACCGCGCGATCGTCGCCGGTGAGACCACCTTCGGTAAAGGCCTGGTGCAAACGGTCTACCCGCTGTCCGAAAACACTGGTCTGGCCCTGACTACTTATCACTACTACACGCCAAGCGGTCGGCTGATCCAGAGGAACTACAGCGGCGTCTCTCTTTACGACTATTACTACAACCATGACGGGCCACAGAAGCAGGACAGCAATGACCGCGAAGTAAAGATGACCGATGCCGGTCGCACCGTCTACGGCGGCGGTGGCATTACCCCAGACGACAAGATCGATACTCCACACTCTGATCACTTTCAGGATCAGCTGCTCGAGCATTACGCCTTCTTCAACTTCGCAAGCCACTTCCTGGCTAATCGGAACGTCGGCAAGGATTTTCAGGTTGACGATGCGGTGCTCACCACCTTCAAGCAATTCCTGACCAGTGAGCAGATTCCCTATACCGATGCGGACTTTCCGCCGGTTTTAGACTGGGTGAAGGCCAACATCAAGGCGGAGATCTTTACCTCACAGTTCGGGCAAACAGAAGGCTTGAAAGTGCGGGCTGCATGGGACCCGATGATCAACAAGGCCATCGACTACTTACCTCAGGCTCAAGCACTGGAAGATCGTGCCAAGCAGACAGAAACTCAGCGCGCCACAGCCAGTCTCCATTCCAACCAGTAGCTCGCTTTCGTTTCAACACACTAGCGGACGGCTTCGGCCGTCCGTTCGCCGTTTAGGGGAGTCTCCTGCTCGATACCTCCAAACCGCGCTCTTTACCGCTACGCTGGTAGCATCGCTATGCATCCCAGTGATGGAGGACGAAGGAATGGCAGAGAAAGTAACCAAGCTGGGCCTGGAACGAGACTACAAGCAGTATCTCTATTTCATCGATAAGGCAGGCAATGTCGCCCGCAAACAAAAGGCGGGCGAAAAGCTCGAAGAGGTTGTCGCGAAAGACGCTGTCACCCGCGAGAAGGGCTATCTCTACTTTATCGATAAAGAAGGTGACGTCTCGCGAACTGCCAGCAAGGCAGCCAAATCCACTGTAGAGGGCAGCAAGTAGCTCATTTGTGAAATGGCGCTGCTACTGGCTAGCCTCCGCCATCACTTGGTCCGCATGAAGATCTCCTGATGATCCGCTTGAGAAAACGGCGGTCACTCCCTCGGGAACGATCCGCACCCGGTTCTCTACACCGGCAAGCCTGGCTGAGGCGAGAAGCCTCGGCACCGGCTCCTCCATAGGCTCGTGGGAGAGCCGGAAGGTCCCATAGTGCATGGGGATCATCGTCCCTGCACCCAGGTCTATCAAGGCTTGCAAGGCGTCTTCAGGGCTGGTGTGAACCGAGCGGAAGCTGTCCGGGTGATAGGCCCCGATCGGCAGCAATGCTATTTGCGGATTGAAGCGTCTTCCGATCTCCCGAAAGCCTTCGAAATATGCAGTGTCGCCGGAATCATAAAGTACCTGCGACCCACTGCGAATCACATACCCACCATAGCCGCGATGCGAATCCTTAAACCAGCGCGTGCCCCAGTGCCGGCAGGGCGTCAGGGTAATCTCCAGGCCAGCAATCTTCGCAGTCTGCCACCACTGCAGAGCTTCGATAGTGGCGAATCCCATGGGCTCGACCAGGTCTTCTACGCCTTGAGGAACCACTACCTGCGGCGCACGACCGCTCTTTCTTCGCGATAGGCGCACAATCCTGCGCAGGGTTGGTTTGTGTAAATGGTCCATGTGAGCATGCGTAAGCAGCACTACATCGATAGGTGGAAGATCCTTCAACCTGACTCCCGGATTGCGTAACCTGCGCAGGATGATGAGCCAGTTGGCATAGACCGGATCGATCAGGATGTTCTTGCCGCCCATCTGCAGCAGGAAAGAGGAGTGGCCGATGAACGTCACGCCGATCTCTCCTGGCGCTACCATCACAGGCTTGGTGGATGACCCTGCCTTGCGCATCCACACCGATCTCCAGACCATCTTTAACCCGTACTTCAAACGGCCACCCACGTGGCGCACTCTTCCGCTCATACTTGAATAGACTCCGCAAGCTGACAAACTGTTTACGCCAGTCTGTATGTCCTAAAGATGCATCTGGGCAGAAGCAGGCTTCCCCTTCATGCACAATCCTGTCTACGGACCGCGGCTGACGACAAATCATTGCCCGTCTTGCTTCCGGCATTGCCGTTTCCCCACGCTACAGTCCCCGCCCGCGATATCCTTGAACAGGAGTTGCATGGCACGTTCGCCTGTCTCCTATCGCGTCCGTCGTTTGAGGTGAGAGTGCCATTCCGTTTTCTTTCCTTTCTGTTTTTGACTACCCTCAGCCTTCCACCGGCAGCACTGGCACTCCCCTCAGCCGAGCCTATCGCGACAGTTGACAGCCGTACCGGGGAGTTATCGTCGATGGAAGCCGAAGCTGCCCCAGCAGATCCGTCACCCCGGCCTGTACAAACCTCGCCTGCATCCGCCAACCACATCGGGGCACCCGCTTCCCCAATAGGATTCGAGAGCACCCAGGGTTCTACCTACATCCCGCTTGACAGCTGGGTGTACCCGGCAATGATGCGCCTCTACTCGCTGGGCTATGTCGACACTATGTTCCTCAGCCAGCGCCCATGGACACGCGCCAGTGTTACCCACATGCTCGAGCAATCCGCCGACGCTATCTACAACAGCGAGGATGACCAGGCCATCGGCATCTATCGTGCCGCGCGGAAGTACCTTGAACCCGGACTGCCCCTCGCGGGAGCCGGCGCGTCAGACCAGGCTTCGTCTCTCGCTCAACTCGACACCGTCTACACCCGCCTCATGGGGATCGGTGGAACGCCCCTGCGAGACAGCTATCACGTGGGCGAAAGTATCATTAATGACTATGGCCGCCCCTATGAATCCGGATTCAACAGCGTCTCCGGGATCAGTGCTGTCAGCCAGTACGGCCGCTTCTCCCTGGACTTCCGGGGCGAGTTTCAAAACGCTCCTTCAGCGACCGGCTACACTCTCGCCCAGACGCAGAGCCTTCTCGTGAATGATGAGCTCGATTTCACGCCCTATAATCCCACGATTCCCTACGGCCCTATCTCAGCAGCGAACCACTTCCGCATTCTCCAGGCGAATGCCTCGGTGCTGCTTGCGGGTCACGAAATCTCTTTTGGCAAAAGTGATGACTGGTGGGGTCCGGGGCTAGGCGGTGGCATGGGCTACAGCAACAACGCCGAAGACGTTTACGGCTTCCGCATCAACCGCGTTGAGCCGCTCTACATTCCTCTTCTTTCAAAGGTGCTCGGTCCAGTTCGGTATGACTTTCTGATTGGCAGTCTCAAAGGTCACACCGCGCCAAATACCGACTACCAGCACAGCGAAGGCTTCACCTTCCGCCCCACGGACAACTTCGAATTCGGTTTTGAACGCACGGTTGTCTGGGGCGGCAAAGGCCATGAGCCCATCACGATCCATACCTTCCTGCGCAGCTTCTTCGCTCTCAATGACACCACGCAAGGCGAAAAGCTGAGCCCCAACGATCCTGGTGCCCGCTTCAGTGCGTTCAACTTCAGCTATCGTCTGCCACTGCTCCGCAAGTGGACTACTTTTTACGTCGACTCGGAAGATCATGACGACGTAACGCCGATCAGCGCGCCGCGCCGCGCCGCCATTCGACCCGGAATTTATCTTTCGCATGTACCGAAAGTGCCGCGGCTCGATTTCCGTGCAGAGGCTGCCAGCACTGATCCGCCGACCGGGCGCAGTATCCACGGATCTTTTATGTACTGGGAAGCCGTGCAGAAACAGGCCTACACCAACCAGGGCGTCCTTTTTGGCGACTGGATAGGGCGGGAAGGTAAGGGTGGGCAGGCATGGCTCACCTATCACCTGAGTGGCAACGAGTGGGTGCAGCTGGAATACAGGAATGCGAAAGCTGCCAAAGACTTCATCCCCGGCGGTACTACGCAGAATGTCTTCAAGATCAATGTGCTGAAACGTATCACCCCCACGGTCGAGGTTAATGCCTGGTACCAGTACGAAGGCTGGAAGGCGCCCGTACTGGCAACCGGGAAGCAATCCGATTCGATCGGCACAGCCCAGATCACCTGGTATCCCAGAAACGACAGCCGCTTCTAACGAGTGGAGAGGCCGGCTGCAGAGCCTAATCCTGCCAGCCGCCACCCAGCGCAGCATACAGCTGCACCAGCGATGTCCGCTCCTGCAATTCCGCTTGCGCCAGGGTCAGATTGGCTGAGTAGGAAGTCGTGTCATTCGTCAGCACTTCCAGATATGTTGTGACCCCGGCGTTGTAGCGAATGTGCGCCAGGTTGGTCGCGTCCTGGGCTGACTTTGCAAGCAGTGCCTGCTGCGCACGATACTCGTGGGCCTTGTTGTACGCGGTGAGTCCGTCGGACACGCCCTGGAAAGCAGTTGCTACTGTTCTTTGGTAACTGGCTACGGCCTCCTGTGTCTGTGCGCGGGCAAGTCGTACCTGGTTCCGGAGCTGCCCAGCATTAAAGATCGGTTGCGCTGCCTGTGCCTCAAGCGTCCAAAGCAGTGACGGACTCGTGAACAGCGCGTTGAGGGCGTTTGATCCGTAGCCACCCTGCCCGGTCAGGGGGAGCTGCGGAAACTCCTGCGCGATTGCCTCGCCGATGGTGGCATTCTGAGCTCGCACCGTCTGTTCGGCTTCGAGGATATCGGCTCTTCGTTCCAACAGCTTCGAAGGCAGGCCGGCAGGCAGGCTCGGCGGATTAGGCTGTTCGATCAGCGGCTTCCCGCGCGGGATGGGACCTGGTTGCTGCCCCAGCAGAATTCGAATCGCATTCTCTTCCTGCGCAATTCCCTGTTCAATCTGCGGCAGTTGTGCCGTTGCCGTATACAGCGTCTGTTGCGCTTCAAAAAGGTCGACGTCGGAAGCAGCACCGCCCTCTACAAGCTGCTTCTCGATTTCAACAAATTCCTGCCGCGCCTTGATGGTGTTCCGCGTGATCTCCAGTTGATAGTCATATTCGCGCAGTTGGAAGTAGTCCGCCGCAACCTGCGATACGACCGTTGTCAAAACTGCCTTCTTTGCCCACTCCTGTGACAACAGCTGCGCTCTCGCGGACTCGGTTGCTCGACGGTAGCGGCCCCATATGTCGACATTCCAGGTGCCGCTGACTACCAGAGCGCCTTCGTTGATCTGGTAGGGCGGAAAGAGCGCCGAATCCTTTGGTTGCTGTTGCTGAATGATCTCGGCGCCTGCAGTGATCTGCGGAAACTGGTCAGCCCGCGTGATTCTGAACTGGGCTTGCGCTTCGAGAATGCGGGCTGCAGCTACCTGCACATCGAAATTGTTTTTTCGCGCTGTGCGGATGAGTTCCTGCAGCACTGGATCCTGAAAGACATCGAACCACTTCTGATCGCCGAACGATCCAGCAGCTGGTTGCGCTGTAGTGTTGTCCACGTAGGCGTGTGTATCCGCTGCTTCTTCCGCAGCCTGACCGCGATACACAGCCGGAGCCTGCACTGCAGGGCGCTTGTAGTTAGGACCTACCGAGCAGCCTGCTGTCGCAAGGACCACGACGGACGCAAGGATGGCACGAACGCGACTCATGCCGCACCTCCTGTCGGCGCACCCTTTGTCGGCACATCTCCAGACTTGCCTCTACTGGTGCGAAGGATGATCTTCTCTACCACTGTGAAAGTAACTGGCACCAGGAAGATGGCCACCAGCGAAGCCGCCAGCATGCCCCCAATGACTACCGTTCCCAGTGTCTGTCGACCTACTGCTCCAGAACCCGAGGCGAGCCACAATGGAACGCAGCCCAGGATGAATGCGAATGCCGTCATCAGGATGGGTCGGAGCCTCAACCTGGCGCCAGCCAACGCCGCTTCCGCAGGCGTTTTTCCGCCCTTCTCATACTGGTCCTTTGCAAATTCAACAATCAGTATGGCGTTCTTCGCAGCGAGACCGATCAGCATGATCAAGCCGACCTGGGTGTATACGTCACTGTCAAAGTGACGTATTGTCACAGCGAGGAAGGCTCCGAGGATAGCCACAGGCGTACTGAGCAGCACGCTGAATGGTAGCGACCAGCTTTCGTACTGTGCTGCAAGAATCAGGAAGACGAACATCAGCGACAAGCCATAAACTGCAGTGGTTGAAACGCCGTTTGCGGCCTGCTGTTCCTGGTAGGAGATGCCCTCGTAATCGAAGCCCATCTGCTTCGGCATAGTTTCAGCAAACACCTGTTCCATGGCTGCCCGTGCCTGGCCCGAACTGTAGCCGGGAGCCGCGGCTGCATTTAATTGCGCCGCCTCGTACTCGTTGTATCGCAGGATGAACTCAGGCCCTGCGATCGGCTTGACTGAAGTGATAGCACTCAACGGCACCATGGCGTTGTTAGTGTTCTGCACATAGAAGCGTCCGATATCGTCCGTCGTCTGGCGGTACTCGCCTTCCGCCTCTACGTACACCTGCCATTGCCTGCCAAAACGATTGAAGTAGTTGACCAGGTAGCCGCCAAGAAACGATTGCATCGTCTCGTAAGCATCCGCGAGGCTTACCTGCTGCTTCTCTGCTTTGTTTCTATCAAGATCGATGAAACGCTGCGGAACTGCAGGCAGGAAGCTTGCAAGGACTCCGGCCAACTCCGGTCGTTTATTGCAGGCTGCAACAAATTTCTGCACGTTGCTGGCCAGGAAGTTCGGATCGCTCGAACCTGACCTGTCTTCCAGAACAAACGTCACGCCGCCCGACGTTCCAACACCAGGAATGGAAGGTGGTGGAAAGGAGAACGCAATGCCCTGCGGCAACCCGCCTAATTGCTGTTGAATATGCTGGTTGATTGCGGCTAGCTGCTGATCAGGCGTTTTGCGCTCTTCCCACGGTTTGAGAGTGACGAAGAAGAATGCATTGTAGGTCGTCTGTGTAAACGACAGCAGGTTGAAGCCGATGACCGACACAATACTCTGCACACCGGGTGTAGCCCGCACAATCTTCTCTACCGATCGGGCCGCATCGCTTGTGCGTTGGAGCGACGATGCCTGCGGGAGTTGCAGCCCTAGGAACAGATAGCCCTGATCTTCATTCGGCAGAAAAGAACTTGGCAGCTGCTTCCCCATGAATCCGGCAATCACAGCAACAATCAGCAGGAACGCCAGGCTCAATCCCCATTTGCGGATCATCCTGCTCGTAAAGCTGATGTAGCCGTCCGTTATGTGGCCGAACCCACGATTGAACCAGCGGAAGAATGCTGCCAAGGGTCCCCGGGAGGGCTTCTTGGGCTTCAACAACAAGGCGCAGAGCGCAGGGCTGAGAGACAAAGCATTGAAGGCCGAGAAGATGACCGAGATTGCGATTGTGATCGCAAATTGCTGATACAGACGTCCTGTAATACCCGCAACGAAAATAGTCGGGATAAACACCGCGGACAGGATCAGGGCTGTTGCGATGACCGGTCCCGACACCTCGCGCATGGCGAGTTCCGTAGCTGAGACCGGATCCATTCCTTCTTCGATATGGTGCTCTACTGCTTCCACCACCACAATTGCATCGTCGACGACAAGGCCGATAGAAAGCACCAGTCCGAAGAGCGAGAGCGTGTTGATTGAGAACCCCAGCAGCGGGAAGACTACGAACGTACCGATGAGGGATACAGGCACTGCAAGCAACGGGATCAACGTCGCGCGCCAACCCTGCAGGAAGATGTAGACAACGATGATGACCAGTATCAGCGCGATAGCGAGCGTGCTCTCGATCTCCTTGATACCTGCCTGCACGGCAAGCGTCGTATCCAATCCGACGGAATAATCAAGATCCGCCGGGAATCGCGTCTTCAACTGTGCCATGCGAGCGCGCACGCCTTTAGCAGCATCGACGGCATTCGAACCAGGCAGCTGATATACCGCAAGAATTGCCGAAGGTTCGCCATTGAAGCGGCCACTGAGACTGTAGGTCTGCGCGCCAAGTTCAACCCTTGCAACATCGCGCAGATGAAGCGTGGCTCCGTTTGATCGCGAACGAACGATAATGTTGCCGAAGTCTTCGGGTGACACCAGTCGACCCTGTGTCTGCACCGTATACGTGAACTCCTGCCCTGGTGGCGCGGGCTCTCCACCAACTTGACCTGCCGGATTTACTGTGTTCTGCGCATTGATCGCGGCAACAATATTCGGGACGGTGATGCCGAGTGATGCCAGCTTGTCCGGCTTGACCCAGACACGCAGTGCATATTGTCCGGCGCCGAACACCTGAGCGCGCGACACACCTTTGACGCGTGTCACTTCATCTACAAGATTGATATAGCAGTAATTGGCCAAGAAGATCGCGTCGTACGTACCGTGCGGCGAGTAGATCGGCAGCAGCATCATCGGTGCTGTCAGCGACTTGGTCACAGTGATGCCGCCTGCCACTACCTGCGCTGGAATCTGCGACTGAGCCTGCGAGGTACGCAGCTGGGTCAGCACCTGGTCGATGTTCGGATCGGTCTTCACATCGAAATCTACAAATATCTGTGTCTGCCCATTGCTGGCATTCACGGAGTACATGTAGTTCATGTTGTCGACGCCGGTAATCTGCTCTTCCAGAGGCGTTGCTACCGATTGCTCAAGCGTTTTGGCATCTGCACCGGGATAGGTGGCCTGCACCAGGATTTCTGCAGGAACGATGTCAGGAAACTGCGCGACCGGCAAGGTAGTCGCCGAAACCGCTCCCACAATGACCATGATGATCGCAATCACCATGGCGACGATAGGTCGCCGGATGAAAAAATGGGCCATGGTCTAGTGCTTCTCCGTCGAGTCGTTCACTTGTTGCGGCGCCGGAACGATCGATGGATCCGGCTTGGCGCTTACGGTCGCACCATCGCGAATTTTGTCGTTGCCTTCGGTCACCACGCGGTCGCCGGGCTGCACACCGGATCGGATGACCCAGAACGCGCCTTCGCGAGGACCAGTGACGATGTTCTGTATCTTGATCTTGTTATCGCTGCCGATCACAGCGACCGAGTAGGCTCCCTGCAGTTCATTCACAGCACGCTGCGGAACCAGCAACGCGTTGTGCTCGGTTGCTGTCACTGCGCGAACCTTCGCGTACTGGCCCGGTCGCAGAAGCCGTTCAGGATTCGGGAATGCGGCCGCAACTCGAATCGTGCCGGTGGTCGTATCTACCTGCCGATCCACCAGCACAATCCTGCCCTTACGCGGATACAGGGTGCCATCTGCCAGCGTTATATCCAACGGGATACTGTTGCCGGCCTTGAGGAGATCATGCGATCCCTTTACGCCGACCTTCCCTGCCAGCGCCAGGTACTCCTGCTCGCTGATCGGGAAGTAGGCCCTTATCGGATCGACCATCGAGACCGTGGTCAGTGTCGTGGATTGCGTCACAAGGCTGCCGACTTGAGTAGAAGCTACACCGGCTACACCATCGATCAGGGAGTGCACCTTGGTAAATCCAAGGTTCAACTTGGCGGTGTCCACAGCGGCCTGATAGGACTTCACCGAGGCCTCGGCCTGGTGCAGATTTCCGAGTTCCGTATCCAGCTGACTTTTCGCGATGCCGCGTATCTTCACCAAGGGCGTGTCGCGGTCCACGTTGATCTGTGCCAGCTCTTTGGCAGCCTGGGCCTGGGTCAGCTGCGCCTGCGCCTGCTCCACCAGTGCCTGTGTCGGCCGCGGATCGATATCAAACAACACCTGCCCCTTGTGAACGTAGGCGCCATCCTGGTAATCCTGCTTCACCAGGTAGCCAGTCACCTGCGGCGTGATCTGTGCGGTTATCGTGCCATCAAGGGAAGAGACCCATTCGCCGTAGATGGAAACATCTCTTTGCTCAACAGTGGCATAGGAAACCGGAGTTGGAGGTGGTGGTCCTTGAGGCTGTTGTTGAGCTTTCTTTTCGCAGCCAGTGATGAAAAGCACCGGGGCGAGCGCATAGATGAAAGGTCGTGGAAATAAATTCATGCAGCGTTCAATGCCTTCGACATACAGGATGAGGTCAGGCACTAGCCCGAGACCAGGGAAGTCGATACACAGATTCATGTGAAGTTTGATTGATTCAGAAATCCTTAAGAAACCACCTTGCAATTTGACCGATCTGACGTGATGGTCGCCCGTAGCTGGTTTCGCTAGGTCGCTTGTACCTGCGGACTTGCAGGTCGATACCGTTCTACCGGCTCGGCATTGCACCAGACGCACTTCTGCCAGTACGCTGTTATAGTCGGGTCTGCTGTTTTCGCTGTCAGCTGCCCCGTCCACTCTTCTACCGAGATGCACGCCGGTGGTCACGGCAGTCTGTCCACGGAGCCGGGTGCACAACTCAGGCAAGCCGTGCGGGGGTGGCGAAATGGCAGACGCACCAGACTTAGGATCTGGCGGAGTAATCCGTGGGGGTTCAAGTCCCCCCTCCCGCACCAATCTATTTCCCGCTTTGTCGAAACTACCCGGCGAGCCAATTCAGAAAAGGTCTATAAGCCGCAATGAGCCAAGAGAATCCGCAGCAGCCCCGCATCAACGTCACCCGCTCGCCTGAGTACCGCGACAGCTACGCCAACAGCGTGCAGGTACGCATCAGTGTGTGGGACTTTTTTCTCTACTTCGGCACCGCCCAGCAGGACACCGCCGAGGAGCTGACCATCAAAAATTTCCAGGGCATCTATCTCAGCCCGCAGCAGGCCAAGGCACTGTGGAATATCCTCGGGCAGAATCTTGCTCAGTACGAACAGACCTTCGGCAATGTCGCCCTTGAGCCGCAGGCACCTTCCTCGAATGTGCGCAGCTTCAACTAAGCCTTTCATCGAACTTTAAGAATCCAGGTAGGGCCGCCGGTTGAACTCGCCAGTAGATCCCCAGTTCCGGTCGGAGCGATCTGCAGCCATTCGGCAACCGCGGCCCCTGCACCTGTGGCAGATCTTTCCCCTTATCTTCATCAGCGTCTACCTGACCCACATCACGCTGCTCCGACTCCCTTACTACTGGGACGAGGCCGGCTATTACATCCCGGCTGCCTACGATTTTCTGCGCACCGGTTCGCTCATCCCCTATTCCACTCTCAGCAACGCGCATCCTCCGCTTCCCAGCATCTATCTCGCGCTCTGGTGGAAGGCTTCCGGCTTCATTCCCTTTGTCACCCGCGTAGCCATGTGCGTGGTATCTTCCCTCGCACTCCTCGGTGTCTACCAGCTGGCATTGCAGGTCGCGCGTAAATGGCAGATCGCCGCGTCGGTCACGGCACTCACGCTGCTCTATCCCGTCTGGTTCGCGCAAAGCACCCTTGGCCACTCCGACATCTTCGCCGCAGCCGCAACCGTGTGGGCACTATGCTTCTATTTCAAACCGTTGCGGGACACACGCAATCTCTGGCTCGCTGCCTTCTTCTTTTCGCTGGCAGTACTCTCCAAGGAGACTGCTGTCGTCACCCCCCTGTGCCTCGCTGCTTTCGAACTCGCCTGGCCTTCGCGCGCATCCCGCACGGCAAGTGCCGGCATCCTGGTAACACCGCTCATCCCGCTCGCGGCCTGGTATTGCTTTCACCGCTACAAGACCGGCTTCGTTTTCGGCAATCCCGAGTACCTCCGCTACAACGCGACTGCCACTTTGAGCCCGCTGCGCGTCGTCGTTGCGTTTGCGCACCGCGTCTTTCATCTCACTGCGCATATGAACCTGTTCGTGCCAGTGCTCTGTGCTCTGGCTGCGTTCATCCTGTCGCCGCGTCGTTTGCGTCATGAGGGCCAGGCACCGATCAGCCCTCTCGATCCATCGATCATCAGGCCACTGTGGATCATCGTCATCGGCAACCTGCTCTTCTTCTCGGTCATGGGCGGGGCGCTGCTCACGCGCTACCTGCTGCCGCTATACCCCATAGTGCTACTGCTTTGCGTGTGGGCCTGGTACCGACGCGTGCGCGGCTGGGGCCTGTTGTTCGTGTTAAGTGCTGCCGCTTTCGCGTGCGGCATCTTTATCAATCCACCCTATCGCTTCTCGCCTGAAGACAATCTCAGTTATCGCGACAGCATCGTGCTTGCCCAAGCATCGATCCACGAACTCACTCAGCGGTATCCGAGTGCGACTGTCCTGTCCGCCTGGCCACTCAGCGACGATCTCACCAAGCCAGAGCTCGGCTATGTACGCAAGCCCCGGCAGGTAGTCAGCGTGAATGACTTCACTCTCGCCAGTATCCAGCGAGCCGGAGAGTCGAACACCAACTTCACGACTGCCCTTGTCTTCAGCACCAAGTATGAGCCGATTCAGCTGCCGTTCAGCCTGGGTGAGACCAACCGCGCCCTCGACGCTCGCTTCTTCAACGAACACCAGGACCTTGACCCCGACACCATTGCCCGGCTGCTGGGCGGAAAAGTCGTGTGGCAGGCACGCATAGATGGACAATGGGCTGCCCTTCTGCATTTCGACCGTCCGCAGCTGGCGCTGCTTCACCCTGCCAACTAGGTCGCGCCACTGTTTGCCCGGAGGATGGCCGTCTATAATCACCCTGTCGTGAAGACAATCCTCATAGTCAACGCCAGGTCTGCCGCTCTACGCACCTGCCGAACAGTGTGCGCCTGCTTCTTCGCTCTTTCGCCTGTCCTTCAACGAGCGGCGCTCGCACAAACGGATCCTTCCACGGCAAGTTCCGCAGCCGCGGTACGCGAACATCGTCTCCTGCTGGTACTTCCATTCGAAAACCGCACCAACCAGGCCAATCTGGATTGGATTGCTGAAGCAGTTCCTGAAGTGCTGAACCAACGCCTCGCCTCCGCGGGCTTCCTTCCTATCAGCCGCCTGGATCGTCAATACGCGCTCGATCATCTTGGACTGCCCGTCAACTTCCAGCCCTCCCGCGCTACCGCAATCCGCATCGCGCAGACGCTCGATGCCGACTACATCGTTCTCGGCAGCTACTCAATCAACAGCCAGCGCTTCACCACCACCACTCAGCTGCTCGACGTCAACAGTCTGCACATGGGTCAGCCTTTGCAGCAGGAATCCGACATCTCCAATCTGCTGGATGTCTTGAACAGCACTGCCTGGCGCGTCGCCCGCTCTCTCGATCCGCAGTACTCCGTTGCTGAAAACACCTTTGTCGCCGCCGGCTCGGATATACGTCTCGATGGCTTTGAGAATTACATCCGTGGTCTTGTCGACCCGAACAACGCAGACCGCATCCGTCATCTGAAAGAAGCTACGCAGCTCAATCCGAAGTTCAGCCTCGGATGGCTTGCTCTCGGCCAGGGCTACTTCGCCAACCAGCAGTATGAACTCGCTGCCGCTGCGCTCGGCCATCTTCCTAAGAATGATCCGAATGCACTCTATGCCGAGTTCTACCGCGGCCTGGCTTTCTTTTACACCGGCAACTACGCCAAGGCTGAAGACGCCTTCGGCTTCATCGCCGGCCAACTGCCGCTTTCCGAAGTCCTCAACAATGAAGGCGTCGCGCAAAGCCGTCACGGAGTGGATGGCTCAAATCTCTTCCGGCAGGCCATTGCCAACAATCCTGCCGATGCTGACTACAGCTTCAATCTTGCCGTCGCCTTGAATCGCAAAAGCGATCGGGCCGGAGCGAACGCAGCTCTGAAGCAGGCACTCACCCTTCGCCCACAGGATTCCGAAGCGATCGCCTTCGCTGCTCACCTCCGCAATGAAGCTGGCACCCAGCCAACAACCTTTACACCACCTCCGGCAAACAGCGCACTTGCTGTCACAGATCCAACACCGGGCACCAGCGGTCCGCTTGAGCGCATCAAGCGCAGCTTTAGTGACGCATCATTCCGCCAGGCAGCTTTCGCCATGGAACAGATGCAATCCATGCGGCTTGACTCCTTGCCTCCCGCTCAGCACGCCGCGGCTCTGACAAAGGAAGGCGAGCATTATTTAGCAGAAGGGCTCATCCTCGAGGCTGAGCATGAATTCCAATCCGCTCTCGCTATCGACAGTGGCAATGCTGACGCACATGCCGGGATTGCCGAAGTCCGTCAGCGCGGCGGCGACGAGGATGCAGCGCGGCGCGAGGCACAGGCTTCCATTAAGCTCAAACCCAGCTCACCCGCCTACGTGGTACTGGCCCGCGTTGATCTCGCCACCAGCCAGACATCAGCCGCCGAGTCAGACATTCAGCAGGCGCTGACGCTCGACCCAGCCAATACCATTGCTCGCACCCTGCAACAAACAATCCGCAATCGTGAGCAGAAGACACCATGAGAATAAGGAAGATCATCGCAACACTCCATGTGTTCCTGCTTGTCGTCGTGGTCGCACATGCCCTTGGAAGCCAGGCGCAAACCATGCCGCCTCAGGTCACTGTCATCCATCTTAAAGACACCGTTCAGCCGGTCAGCGAAGCATACCTTTCCCGCGGAATTGATCAGGCAGCAGCCACTCACGCAGCTGCGCTCGTCATTGAACTCGACACGCCGGGGGGCCTGCTCACCTCTATGCGTGCTATGACCAGCAAAATTCTTGCTTCGCCCGTTCCGGTCATCGTCTACATCGGTCCTTCAGGTGCGCGAGCCGGTTCCGCGGGATTTTTCCTGCTGGAAGCCGCGGACGTTGCGGCTATGGCCCCGGCTACCGAGGCGGGAGCTGCTCATCCTGTAGTCGAAGGCGCCAAGCTCGACGACACCATGAAGCTCAAAATCGAAAACGATACAGCTGCCTTCCTTCGCTCCTACACGGCACAGCGCGGCCGCAATCCATCGGCAGCCGAAGACGCCGTGCGCCAGTCGAAATCCTACACTGCAAAGGAAGCGAAAGATCTTGGCCTGATCGACATCATCGCTGCCGATATCCCTACGCTCCTCGACGCTGTCGACGGTCGCACGATCACCCGCTTCAATGGGGCCAAGGCCGTCTTGCGCACCCATGGCGCGCAACTCGACCTCGTGGACCCGACCACCCGCGAGCACATTCTCGACTGGTTCATGGATCCGAATATTGCCGTGCTGATCCTTGTGCTTGGCGGTCTGCTCATCTACATCGAGTTCAATGCTCCTGGGACTATCATTCCGGGCGCTTTCGGCACGCTGTTGGTCCTGCTCGCGCTCTTCGCTCTCAACCTGCTACCAATTCACTACGCCTCGGCTCTTCTGCTCGTCGCCGCCTTTGCCCTGTTCCTGCTGGAAGTAAAATTTGCCAGCCATGGGGTACTCGCGGCTGCCGGCATCGTCTGCCTGATCGTCGGACTGCTTACCCTGGTGAACGGACCCATCCCGGAAATGCGGGTGCATCTCGGTGTCGCCCTGGCTACCGGCATTGGATTTGGCCTCATCACCATCTTCCTCGTGCGCATAGCTATCCAGGCGCGCCGCAACAAGGTCCTTCTCGGCTCCGATTCACTGGTCGGGCAACTGGCTGTCGCGACGGATCCCATCAGCCCGGGTCCGGCAACGCATCATGGCCAGATCATGGTTCACGGCGAACTCTGGCAGGCCCGCAGCAATACCAACATCGCTGCCGGAGAGCACGTTCGCGTTACCTCCCGAAACGGTCTACTCTTGTCTGTCGAGCGCCTTCCCTGACACTTTTGTGCCACTAAGGAAAACGCTGCGACACAAGCTCGCTGCTTTACAATCCAGATCACAGGAGTCACACCACGATGGGTACGTCCGGTCTAGGCCTCATTGTCATCCTCATCGTTCTCTTCTATCTCCTGAGCTCGATCAAGATCCTGCGCGAGTACGAGCGCGGTGTGATCTTTCGTCTCGGCCGCGTGTTGCCGACTCCCAAGGGGCCCGGTCTGTTCCTGGTGTTCCGGCCGCTGGATCAGATGGTAAGGGTCTCCCTCCGGCAGGAAGTTCTTGAAGTGCCTCCACAGGATGTCATCTCTCGCGACAACGTGACTCTCAAGGTCAATGCTGTCATCACCCTGCGCGTCGTTGACCCCTCCCGCGCTGTGATTGAAGTAACCAATTACGTCTACCAGACCTCGCAGTTCGCACAGACCACCTTGCGGTCGGTGCTGGGTGAGGTTGAGCTCGACGAGCTACTGTCACATCGGGAGATTCTCAACCATCGCATTCAGACCATCATCGACCAAAGGACCGAGCCATGGGGCGTGAAGGTCGTAAGTGTCGAAGTCAAACAGGTTGACCTGCCGGAATCCATGCTGCGTGCCATGGCCAAGCAGGCCGAAGCTGAGCGTGAGAAGCGCTCGAAGATCATTAATTCCGAAGGCGAATTTGCCTCTGCGCAGAAGCTTGCCGATTCCGCTGCATTGCTGGCGACAGCTCCCATGGCACTCCAGCTGCGTTATCTGCAGACCCTTACCGATATTGCGGGCGAGAAAAACAGCACCATTGTCTTCCCGATCCCCATGGAGATGATGTCGCTCTTCAACCGTCTTGTCACACCGGCCGCACCATCTTCCCCTGCCACAACTACGCCGGTACAGGCACCACCTATCCAGCCGGGCTCCGTAAAGCCGGTTCCAGAGGTCTGACATGGGCTCCACGTTTGCTGATTCAGAATTTGCAGAAACAGTCGAGTCGCAGCTGACCCTCGGGACTGCTTCGCTCCTTGGCATCTTCTTCGGCCTGGTGATGGTCTGCGGCATCTTTTTTGGCTTTGGCTATTCCATCGGCAGGCGCAACAGCTCAGCCGTGGCATCTGCAGCTCCCGTAAGCAAGCCTGTCCCCGAGCTCCCGTCGGCATCGCACCAGGTAGGAGAACCCCAGCTACCGGCAGCCACGATTGCGCCTGCAACGGAACCGCTAATTGCCAGCCTGGAAAGCGCACCGGCAGCTGCACCCATCTCCCTACCTCGTCTACCAGCCGCAGTGGCTGCGCAGGCATCCTACGACAAACTTCCATCAACCCGCAGCAAGGCAGACGTTTCCAGCTCACCATCCACGCAGATGGCAGGAGTCTCGCATCCCGCGCCGTTATCCGAAATGCCGGCGGTGACTGCCCATATCGCCAAGCCCAGCGCTTTTGCGCCCGTGGTCGTTGTGCAGGCAGCATCGCCGGGAGCTCCGCTGCAGCGCATCGTGGCGGGACCGCAATTTACCTCGCAAACTGAGCCTAGCCCTTACTTTGTCTGGACGCCTCCTTTCGATGTTCGCCGTAAGCGCGTCAACGGTCGGACTGTGGAATTCGTCAACACACTCCACACCCGCACCACCCGGCCGACTTTGATCTCGGCGGTGCAACATACAACTTCGTCGGGCCCGGCATTGGTGCTGCAGATTGCGGCGCTCTCCCGGCAGGATGACGCAGAAGTGCTCGCATCCTCTCTGCGGAAGGGCGGCTTCACGCCATCTATTAAGAGTGGCGAGGAAGACGCGCTCTACCATGTGGAGGTCGGCCCGTTCAGCCGCGAAACTGCAGTCGCTGCACGCCAGCGTTTAATTGCGCGCGGCTACAACGCGATCCTGCGCTAACGCGTCAGTTTAGCTGGAGACGGGCGGGCAGCTTCTCGTAGATGCCGCCAAACCCGCCGTTGGAGAGAATTGCTACCACATCGCCTGCCTTCAATCGGGGAGCGATGCTCTGAACGATCGCGTCTGCATCCACACCGAACTCTGCCGGATGACCGGTTGACTGCAATGCCGTGACGATCGCCTCCGGGTGCAGACGCTCTGCGAGGGGAATGCCCTCCTGCTTGAACACACCAGCAATCACTACCTCGTCGGCAAGCCGCAGCGCCTCAACCAGTTCTTTCTCAAATACATTTCGACGCAGGGTATTCGACCGCGGTTCCAGGACGGCCCACAGCCTTGATTGCGGATAGGCACTCCGTAGCGCCTTCAGCGTCTCTCTTATTGCCGTCGGATGATGCGCAAAGTCATCAATGATAGTGATGCCGTTGACGACAGCCTTCACCTCCAACCGCCGCTTCACGCTTTGAAACGTAGCCACTGCTTCCGCGATCGCAGCAGCCGGAACGCCATTGCCAAACGCCAGCGCTGCTGCCGCCGTTGCGTTGAGGGCGTTGTGTTCACCAGCCATCTGCAATGACAATTCGAGGCATGGTTCGCCGCCCTTGAACACGCTCCATCGCGTCGAGCCCTCTTCATGCCGCAGGTCACGCACCTGCCAGTCCGAGCCAGATGCGAAACCGTATCGCTCCACCTTGCAGAAGGCCTTGGCTGCACACTCTGTTACATTCTCGGATCCATCGAAGGCCACAAGCCGGCCACGTCGCGGAATCAGGTTTACAAATCGCTTGAACGCTGTTTTGACTGCCTCCAGGTCGCGGTAAATGTCGGCATGGTCGAACTCGACATGCGTCAGGATCGCGGCATCCGGGAAGTAGTGCATGAACTTGGGACCCTTATCAAAAAAGGCCGTATCGTACTCATCTCCTTCCAGGATGAAGGTGCGGGTTGGACGCAGATGAAAGCTTGTGCCGAAATTCTCTGCCACTCCGCCTATCAAAAACGAGGGAATGAATCGTGCATCCGTTCGGCCGGCTACCTCGTAGATCCAGGCCAGCATACTCGTGGTTGTCGTTTTCCCATGCGTCCCGGCAACTACCAGTGACTCGCGACCGGTGAGAAATTCTTCGTGGATCGTGCGCGCCAGCGACGCAAAGGGAATGCGCTCGTCCAGCACATACTCAAGCTCAGCATTACCGCGCGAAAGCGCATTGCCGACGATGACCAGGTCCGGCCGTTCTGCCAGGTTGCTCGCTGCATACGGCTCCAGCACAGGAATTTTCAGTTCCCGGAGCAGGTCGGACATAGGTGGATAGGCAGCCGCATCTGAGCCCGTGACCGTGTGACCATGTAACTGCAGGAGCCCTGCAAGCGAAGCCATGGCTGTTCCGCAAATACCTATCAGATGGACGCGCTTCGCCGGGTTGTGCGCCGGACGTTCTGTTGAGACGTTCGTCGTCAAATCATCCTCTTCAAAACGGGTTTATGTCGCCTTTGTATTGTTGGTGGCTGGCTCTGTGACTCGAAGCGACGGCGTACCTGTCAGATCGAGCTCTGCGGCAACACCAAAGGTCAGCGTGACATTTCCATGCGAAACATGGCCGGAACGCAAGCCGAACCCGATGGGACCAGGAAAGTGATGCAGCACCGACAGAATTGTCTCTTCGATCAATTGAGGATCGGCTCCCTGGGATACACAGTCCAGCATCTCGCCGAAAACGATGCCGCTTACGCCCTCCAGTTTTCCCGCCAGCAACAGCTGGCGCAGCATACGATCCACCTGGTACGGCTTTGCACCCACATCTTCCAGGAACAACAGCCTTCCCTCCGTCTGCACCGCGTAGGGCGTACCCAGCGAGGCACACAGCAGGCTCAGGCAGCCGCCATATAACGTACCGGAGGCCATGCCGGCTTTCAGGGTCCGCAGTCCTTCCGCCGGTCCAACCTCATAGGCCAAGCCGCTCAGAGCCGCCAGAAAGCTCACCGCATCCACGCCGTTGTCCACGGCGAAATCTGCCGTCACCATCGGTCCATGAAATACCGGAAATCCAATCTGATCCAGCAGCCAGCATTGCAGATTTGTCATATCGCTGTATGCAAAGAGCGGCTTGGGATGTTTTGCGATCAAAGCGAGATTCAACCCGGCGAGCAGGTAGTTGCTGCCATAACCACCACGCGTACACAGGATGGCGGCGATCTCAGGATTCGCAAAAGCTTCATGCAGATCTGACAATCGCTCCTCCGGAGTGCCCGCGAAGTACGGCCTGCTCCTTGCTGAAACAGACTTCCCTAATACCGGCTGTAGCCCCATGGCCGCCACTGCATCAAGGCCAGGCTGGAGCCGCTCCTTCTGGAAGCTGCTGGCGAGCGAAACAATAGCCACTTTGCTGCCACTACCGACTGCGGGTGGTTTCTGAAGCTTTGTCGCCATCACGCCTCAAGCTCTCCGGATGTCATCCAGGCACTGCCCTCCGAGACTAGGACCGCGCTCCCGGTCAAAAACATCTCTGCGCCGTTGCCCAGCCACTCCACCTGCTGCGTCCCGCCGGGTGCTTCCACACTCAATGTTGAGCTGCAGGCGCGGTAGGCGATCGCCGCGATAGCCGAGGCGCACGTCCCGGTGCCGGATGAGCGTGTCGGACCGACCCCACGCTCGAAGATTCTGATCTCAATTTTCTCAGGATTGATTACGTGAACGAATTCCACATTCGTCTGATCGGGAAAATCTGCATGATGACAGATCTCCTCGCCGGTCCGCTGCCACAATGGGCCCGCACCAGCATGGAAGTCATCCACGAAAACAACGAAGTGCGGATTGCCGGTGTTCACCTTCGTGCCGCGCACAATGCTTCCATCTCGCAGCAGGACCGAGGCTTGCTCAAAGATGGGCACACCCATCCCGCTGACAATCTCGTACTGAGTGTCATCGATTCCAACCACCCGGCACTCACGAGTACCAGCGTCGGTTTCTATGTGCATTACGGCTCCGGCTGCCGCTTCGCGCTGCTTTGCCATCCATGCAGCTACACAGCGTGTTCCATTACCGGAGATTTCAGCCACCGATCCATCTGCATTGCACAAATGAATCGTTCCCGACGATGCGCCCGTCCACGAAAAATACTCGACACCATCCGCGCCGACGCCGGTGTGCCGCTCGCAGAGTCGGCGGGCCATCTCTGCCTGTAATCGCGGCGCGCCGAATTGTTCTTCCACTACCAGGAAATCATTGCCGCACGCATGCAGCTTTGCAAATGGGACCGAAAGTAGAGTCCGGGATAGATTCAAGGCCTGCTCCCGAGATTTAGACGCGAGTGATAGATGCGCGCGCATCCCTGATCCGACGAACAGGTCACGCTCAGCAGATCCAGATTCGCCGTATGATGCGTCAGTACTGCCGCAAGCGGATCGCCATCGATGGCAACAATCCATGGAGCCGCGGCGGCGGGGTTCTCGAGCGCCGCCTTCCATTGGTAGTAATCCCCTTCGTTCACTGTGCGCTTCAACGGGATCCCGATCTGCTGCAAAGCGCCCACATGGGCAGATGTGTACATCAAGATCGTTTCATTTGGAGGCATCTCTGCCAGCTTCATCGCTAACGCATGCTCAAACGCAATGCGTGAACGCCCGTTTCGTAGTGCTTCCTGCAACACCAGCGGGCGCGCATGGAGCAGCGCTGCGCTATTGATCAGGATCAGCATGCCGGCAAGCGGCGGCAGCCATTGTTGGAAGCGAGGCAGCCTCTGCATCAGCGCTGCCACGGCGAAGGCAAAGAACAATGCAAACGCAGGCAGCAATTCCATCCCGTAGCGCGTGTTGTAGAACGAGTAGGGCAGCCATACCGGCAGAAATATCGGCACCGACCCGTAGGCTACCGAGTAGGCATAAAACGGCAGGGGCAGCCAGAACAGCAATGCCGGCCATGCACTTCGATATCGTAGCAACGCAGCAGCAGAACCGATGACTGCGATGCCAACCAGCAGCTTGCCGCACGTCGGCCATACTGCATTCATCTGCGCTGCCTTCAAGAAGTACGTCCAGGCAATCCGCAGGTTGTGATAACCCGGATAGTGCCCTGCTCCAGGCGGAGTCGTCCGCAACTCGATCGCTTTCGCAGAATACGGTCCGCGCAGAAAGTCGAGTGGGTCATGAAACTGCTTCGCGTTGTACGCAAGCCACAGCAGCGGTGACGTTACGACTACAACGGTAAACAGTATCCACTCACCGAGTAGCGCGGCCCTGCTATGGCTCCGCAGTACGATGAACGTAGCAGCACACCAGGCAGCTGAGGCATAGATCCACCCGTCGTAACGTGTAAACACAGCGGCAGCCAGCACCAGGGCGAGATAACGCAGTTTTCGGATCTTCTCGGAATCCTGCTTTGCGGCGACCGCCCCAGCCATTTCGGCCAGCAGTACCACTGTCCACACCATCTCGGCCAGGTAGAGCGGCTCAGTCATCGCTGTGGTTGCGAGATAGAGCAGACTTGCGTTCGTCGCGAAGAACAACACGGCAAGAGCTGCGGGACCCATGTCCAGCCATCTACGCGCCAGGCGAAAGATGCCAACGCAGCCGGCAACATACGTCAGCACGGAGGGAACGGCGCCTGCCACGCCGTTCTGCCACCACTTCATGTTCAGCACAAAGGGAATGAGCAGCAGGTGCGGCAATGGCAGCCAGACCGAACCAAGCTGACGAAACCCTGGATTGAGTGAATCGAAAACCCGCCGCGCGATGTGTAGATGGGCAACAGCGTCGCCATACAGCAGCAGGTCTCCACGGGTAGCGTAGTAGGAGAGCGATGCCATGGCGAGCATCAAGGCAAGCAACCGGACAACGCTGCGCTCCTGGCTGAACTGTTGTGCCTCAACTTGCGCCGCGCTCAAAAGCGCTGGCACAGCAATGCTCCGCTGCGCTGCCCTGGTCCGAACCTTATTCAAGGTGTGACAGCTCTTCAAACAACTTGAATCGCTTATCGATTTCATCACGCGTCAAAGCCTGCACTCTTTCCGTGCCAAAGCTTTCAACGGCGAATGAACCCATCACGCTGCCATAGAACATCGCTCGCTTCAAGACCGCCGGCGTCGACTCACCCTGCGACGCGATGTACCCATAGAAGCCGCCGGCAAAGGAGTCACCTGCGCCCGTAGGATCAACGACTGTCTCAAGCGGAAGCGCCGGTGCACGGAAGGGCTGCTTCTTTCCCGCGCCTCCAAATACCTGGTCACTGAAGAAGACAGTAGCGCCGTACTCGCCATGCTTAATCACCAGTGTCTTCGGACCCATCGCATGGATGGCCTTCGCGGCTCGCAGCAGGTTGCTCTCCTTCGCGATCAGCTTGGCCTCACCATCGTTGATGAGCAGGCCGTCGAGGCCTGTAAGGACCTTGGCGAGATTGTCGGCATGACCGGTAATCCAGTAATTCATGGTGTCGCCGAACGCCAGTTTCACCTTCGGCATCTGCCTACGCACATTTGCCTGCAGCACAGGATCGATATTGGCGAGAAACAGGTACTCACTGTCCTGATATTGTTCCGGGATTTTCGGAGAGAACGTCTCGAAGACGTTCAGCTTCGTATCCAGCGTCTCTGCTTCGTTGAAGCTCTTCACATACGATCCGCTCCAGTGAAAGCTCTCACCCGGCAGATGCTCGATCCCACGCGTATCGATGTTGCGGCCAGTGAAGACCGCTTCATGCGCTGTAGTGAAATCCTCGCCCACCACGCCGATGACGCGCACATCGGTGAAGAAGCTGGCAGCCAGCGCGAAATGCGTCGCCGCGCCGCCGAGGCAGTTGATCCGTTTGCCGCTCGGCGTCTCGATGTCATCGAATGCGACACTACCTACTACAAGAATTGCCATTGCTTTCCTGTTCTTCGAATACTGCTATTCGATAATTACGACTGCGACAGATACTTTCCGATCAGCAGGTCCAGCTTCTGCCTCGTCCCACTCGGAATAAGATCGTGGCTGGTCATGATGGCATATTGCAGCGCTTTTCCACATGCGCAGCTTTTTTCCTGTGGCATCGCAGCTACTGCGGCTCGGACGACGCTTGCTGCGTTGCCGGCATTCTGGTGCATCACGGCCACTACCTGGTCGACGGTTACATCATCATGGCCTTCGTGCCAGCAGTCGTAATCGGTCACCATCGCAAGGGTCGCGTAACAAATCTCTGCTTCGCGCGCGAGTTTGGCTTCCTGCAGGTTGGTCATGCCAATGACGTCCGCACCCCAGCTTCGATACAGGTTGCTCTCCGCGCGTGTTGAAAACTGCGGCCCCTCAATACAGACATAGGTGCCGCCATGCTTGCCCGTCACTCCTACATCGGAGCACGCCTTTACTATAGCGCCCACGACCGTCTCACACACCGGATCGCCGAAGGCAACATGACCGACGACACCCTCGCCAAAGAAAGTAGCTGTTCGCAGAAAGGTGCGATCGATAAATTGATCCGGTACTACAAAGTCAGTCGGCTTATGCTCCTGCTTCAGAGAACCCACCGCCGACACAGACACAATCCGTGCGACACCTAGCTTTTTCATCGCATAGATATTCGCACGAAAGTTCAGCTCCGACGGGAGGATGCGGTGACCTCGCCCGTGTCGCGATAAAAATGCAACCTTGCGTCCTTCCAGTTCTCCTAACACAAACGCATCGGATGGCTCGCCGAACGGCGTCTCCACTATCACTTCGCGAGTTCCAGTCAATCCCGGCATTGAGTACAAACCACTGCCGCCAATAATGCCAATCTCCGCCTGCTCCAAACAAAACTCCTTGCCAATTCTTATAACGCGAATCGCTGCCAACACAGACGTTCAAGTATAAATGGCATCCCGGGGGAGCGCTCATCGCGCAGCGGCAGCAGCAGACAGGCTGCGCATCCCGGCACGCATCAAGCCGGCATGGCCAAGCCACTCTGACATGGGCGCAGTCAGCTCATGTGGAACCGGAGGTGCGACGGCGCCCCCATCCAGGCGAGTCTGAACATCATCGTCACTGCCCTGCGCGCCCTGCAGCAGCAACTGCAGCTTTCGTGCGGTGTCCAGATCAAAGCTCTCGCTGACAAACACCTGCTTGCCGGTCCGCGCGATCAGGACCGGACCTTCTTCCGTGTTGTATATCTGCGCCTGCTGCCCGGACTCCTGCGTGTTCAGGTCGCATCTGGAGTACTTTCGGCGCAGCGAGTCGGCATACAGCGCCGCAAACCGGGTCGCCGCCGCTTCCGTCTTCCATTGTGAAAGATAGAAGATCGCCACCGACGCAGTAGACGCACGCTGTTCCGGCGTCTTCGCACTCTTCGCCTGCGCCGCATAGTAGAGGCCGCCATTCCACTGCTTCGCCATCGCTGCACCGGCCGGTCTGCCGGCAAATAATTCCGCGATCATCCGGACATCCAGCTCGCCCATCGACCCGATGTCATACGGATCGTAGCTCGTATCAAGGAGTGGGTGAATGTCCGGCACATGCAGCAGAGGCACGGTACCGTGCTGTTCATATGCCAGCGGATTCATGATCTCGTAACTGGATGACGGCGGCCGATCCAGCACACCCGCAAAGGCGGCCTGCGTACCTTTATCCTGCAGTAGAGTCTGCTCGAAGTTCAGGCCTTCCCGATAAGGGAACAGCAGCGACTGCTGCAGCAGCAGCGGTGCGCGCGCCAGCACC